>JAXJPK010000104.1:0-3272 GCA_036311705.1 Clostridia bacterium | reverse complement strand
GATACTTATTCACAGCAGGAGTGGAAAATGTGGAAAACTGAAAGACAACAATATGTTTACATAATACTTATCCACACCCCGTGTTAATAAATTGATGATAAAAATACCCCTAAATTTTTGCTTTACATATGTATTTATTTATGCTATAATAGGCTATGAGTAGCTAAAATTTAGAGGGTGGTATTATGAGGCTTTACGGATTTAATAATTTGACCAAATCATTGAGCTTTAACATATATGATGTATGTTATGCAAAATCGAGCAGTGACCAGCTTGAATATATAAAATACATTGATTCACAGTACAATTCAGAGCGTCTTACGAATATACTGTACAAGCTGACAGATATGATAGGGGCTCATGTGTTAAATGTTGCAAAGCAGGACTATGAGCCACAGGGTGCATCGGTTGCATTTATGATTGCAGACACGACGAGAGAGGACGGAATCCCTGATGAGGAAGCACCTGCGGAGATGATACTCGGACATCTTGACAAGAGCCACATAACTGTGCATACCTACCCCGAATTTCACCCCGAAACGAGTATTGCAACATTCAGAGTTGATATTGACATAGAAACCTGCGGAGAGATTTCACCGCTTCACACGCTTGATTATCTTATCGGTAGTTTCGATTCGGATATAATAACAATGGACTACAGAGTTCGTGGCTTTACCCGTAATCTTGACGGAGAAAAACTGTTTTTGGACCATGATATTACATCTATTCAGGACTATATAGATGAGGCGACACTTGATTTTTATAACGCAACTGATATAAATGTATATCAAGCGAATATGTTCCATACACGGATGATGATAAAAGAATTGGATTTGACGAATTATTTGTTTAATACGAACGCTTTCGACCTCACAGCCGAGGAGCGAGAGGAGATTATGGATAATCTGCGTAAGGAAATGATAGAGATATACAGCGGAAAAAATATATTCTGATGACGGAGGTCTTATATGGACCAGACAAAAGCACCTATATATGAGGCATTAAAAAACTTAAAATCAATGCGGATTGTGCCGTTTGATGTACCGGGTCATAAAAGAGGGCGTGGAAACCCTGAGCTTTCAGCATTTTTGGGCGAGCGTTGCCTTGAAGTCGATGTTAATTCAATGAAACCGCTTGACAATCTATGTCACCCTGTAAGCGTCATAAAAGAGGCGGAGGAGCTTGCGGCGGAGGCTTTCGGTGCAAAACACGCATTCTTTATGGTTGGCGGAACAACATCTGCGGTGCAGAGTATGATTCTTTCCGCCGTTAAGGCAGGGGAAAAGATAATTCTGCCGAGAAATGTGCATAGAAGCGTTATAAATGCTATGATTTTATGCGGGGCAGTACCCGTCTATGTAAATCCTGAAACAAATGAGCAGTTGGGTATCTCGCTTGGAATGAAAGTATCGGAGGTTAAGCGTGCAATAGCGGAGCATCCCGAGGCAAAAGCGATTGTTGTAAATAACCCCACATACTACGGAATATGTTCGAATATAAAGACTATAGTAAAGCTTGCGCATGATAACAATATGCTTGTTTTGGCAGATGAGGCACACGGTACACATTTTTATTTTTGTGACGATATGCCCCCTGCGGCAATCCATTCAGGAGCTGATATTGCGGCGGTTAGCATGCATAAATCGGGCGGTTCATTAACACAAAGCTCGTTTTTACTGACGGGTGAGGGCGTGAACGCCGACTATGTTCGCCAGATTATAAACTTAACACAGACGACAAGCGGCTCATATTTATTAATGTCAAGCCTGGACTTGTCCAGACGAAACCTTGCAATTAACGGCAAGGAAATATTCGGCAAGATAAAGTCAATGGTTAATTACGCACGAAGTGAAATCAACGAAATCGGAGATTATTATGCATATTCAAGTGAGCTTGTAAACGGCGATTCCGTATTTGCATTCGATGAAACGAAGCTTTCCATTCATACCCTGAATACAGGTCTTGCAGGTATTGAGGTTTACGATATCCTGCGTGATGATTATGATATCCAAACAGAGTTTGGTGATATGGGAAATCTTTTAGCATATATATCAGTAGGTGACAGGGAGAAAGATATAGAGCGTCTTATCAGTGCATTGTCGGAAATAAGGCGTAGATTTAAACGGGATAAAACAGGTATGCTCGATACCGAGTATATCAGCCCAAAGGTTATAGAAACACCGCAGAAAGCGTTTTATGCTGATAAGGAGCAAATCCCGATTGCACAATCGGCAAATCGTGTTTGTTCGGAGTTTGTTATGTGCTATCCGCCGGGAATACCTATCCTTGCACCCGGCGAGCTGATTACACCACAGATAATCGAATATATATCGTATGCGAAGGAAAAGGGCTGTACTCTTTTGGGTACGGAGGATATTAATACAAATTTAGTAAATGTCTTAAAATAATTATCGCAGTCTTTGCGATAAGGGAGTGTGTTAAATGGATTTGTGGTTTTCGGAAAATCATACCAAGAATGTGCGGTTTTCCGTTAAGGTAACAAAACAACTATATTCGTCAAGGAGCGAATTTCAGGAGATTGATGTTTTTGAATCTCCTGAATTCGGTAGATTTTTGACGCTTGACGGGTATATGATGCTAACTGAAAAGGACGAGTTTATCTATCACGAAATGATAACTCATGTACCTATGGCGGTACACCCTAACGTGAAAAATGTTCTTGTTATCGGCGGTGGCGATGGCGGTACGGTTCGTGAACTGTTAAAATATTCTTGTATTGAAAATATTGACCTTGTAGAGATAGATGAGGAGGTCGTCAGGGTTTCAAGAGAGTTTTTGCCACAGACGGCAAAATGCCTTGATAATACCGACGGCAGAATAAATTTCTACTATGAGGACGGATTGAAGTTTATCCGCAGATGTGAGGATAAATATGACTTAATAATAGTTGATTCAACAGACCCGTTCGGACCCGGTGAGGGACTGTTTACAATGGAGTTTTACGGTAATTGCCAAAAAGCCTTGAAATCTGACGGGATAATGGTAAATCAACACGAAAGCCCGTTCTATGACGAGGATGCTATTGCTATGCAGAGGGCACACAAAAGAATAGTTAATTCATTTGACTTTTGCCGTGTTTATCAGGCACATATTCCCACATACCCGTCAGGGCATTGGCTGTTCGGATTTGCGTCAAACAAATATCACCCGTTGCGTGATTTTAATCCCAAACGCTGGGAGTCGCTTAATATAAAAACACAGTATTATACAACTCATTTGCATAAGGGTGCGTTCTATGTGCCTAAATATGT
>JAXJPK010000103.1:0-2279 GCA_036311705.1 Clostridia bacterium | reverse complement strand
TCACTATACTTTACAGTTGGGCTTTTAAATTTAAATGATGTTGTAATAAGTATTGGTCACAGAGCGGTTTAAAAGGAGATAAAAATGGCGGTAAGAGCGATAAGGGGTGCTACAACTGTGCCTGTAAACACAAAAGAAGAAATCTTTAATTCATCTATCGAACTTATTGATGATATTATAAAAAATAACAAGATTGACCCCAAGGATATGGTCAGCATTATCTTTACGGTAACTCCCGATATCACAGCTGCATTTCCTGCGGCGGCAGTTCGTAAAATGGGTATATGCGATGTACCTCTCCTTGATATGGCGGCACCTGATATTGATAGTGCTTTAAAAATGTGCATTCGCGTTATGATTCACATAAACACCGACTTAAATAATGGGGATATTAAACATTCGTACTTGAAAGGAGCTGCTGTCCTTCGCCCTGATTTGGCAAAAAAGAAAATATCTGTTGCAATAGACGGTCCTGCGGGAGCAGGAAAGAGTTCAGTTGCAAGAAAAGTTGCAAAAGAAAAGGGATATATTTACATTGATACAGGTGCTATGTATCGTACTGTTGCAGTATGGGCGATAGAAAACGGGCTTAATACAAATGCGGAAAAGGACAGAGAAAGACTGATTGATGCACTATCGGATATAAAAATAAGTATTAAATACGAAAATGATGTTCAGCGTATGTATCTTAACGGAAAAGATGTGACAGAAAGAATACGCCAAAATGATGCATCAATGGGTGCATCTGCGGTTGCTACAATTCCCGAAGTAAGAAAACAGCTTGTTAAGATGCAGCAGGATATGGCAAAAAACGGCGGTGTAATTATGGACGGCAGAGATATAGGCACTACTGTATTACCTGATGCTGAACTTAAAATATTTTTGACAGCGTCAGTAGAAGAAAGAGCGATGCGTAGATATAAAGAGTATCTGGAAAAAGGTATAGAATGTAATTACGATGACTTACTTTTAGATGTTATAAAGCGAGATGAAAATGATATGAACAGAAAGGCTTCGCCGTTAAAGCAAGCAGAGGACGCAGTCTTACTCGATACAACCTCATTATCCTATGAGGAAACTGTTGATACAATAAAGAATATGATTGTAAAGAAAGAGGGCTGATTATGTTTTATTGGATATGTGTTAGACTTGTGCATATATATATGATGTTAGCTTTTAGGTTAAAAGTTGTCGGCAAAGAGAATGTCCCTAAAAGCGGCGGTGCTATACTTGCAGTCAATCATAAAAGCTATTATGACCCTGTTGTTGCCGGCGTAACCTGCCCAAGGAAGCTTTGTTTCATGGCAAAATCAGAACTATTTAAAAACAAGTTTTTTGGCGGACTGATAAAGAAATTAGGAGCATTTCCTGTTCACAGAGGTTCGGGAGATATCGGCGCTATGAAAACGGCGTTTAAAATACTTAAATCAGGCGAAGTTATGCTTATTTTTCCAGAGGGAGGTCGTGTCAAAGGCTCAGAGAAGCACCATGCAAAATCAGGAGTTGCAATGATAGCCCAAAAAATGGGTGTACCCGTTATTCCGTTGTATATAGATGGCGAATACAAGCTTTGGCATAAGATTACTGTGAAATACGGAACTCCGATTTCATTTGCAGAGTATAAGGATTTAAAGCTCTCAAACGAACAAATACAGGAGCTTGCTGACAATGTACTGGAAGAAATATATAAGCTAAAATGAGGAGGCTTTAAATGTCTATAAAAGTAGCAAAAACAGCAGGATTTTGCTTTGGTGTAAAAAGAGCGGTTGATTCCGTATATGAGGCTGCAGCAGCAGGTAAAAATATAGCTACTCTGGGAGATGTTATCCATAATAGACAAGTGATGGATGATTTAAAGTCCAAGGGCGTAAATTCATATGAGAATGTTGCTGATATTCCGAACGATTGTACTATTGTTATTAGGGCACATGGAGTGGGCAAGGATATATATGAACAAATAGGGGACAGACCTTATATAGACTTAACTTGTCCTTTTGTTTCCAAAATTCATAAAATTGTTGAGAAATACCACAAAGAAGGATATAAAATTGTGATTGTCGGAGACGCAAATCATCCTGAGGTTATAGGTATAAATGGATGGTGCAATTATGAAGCCGAGATTATTGATAGCGGAGCCACCAAAATTAACCAAAATTTATCGAATTATCCTCTTTGCATTGTAGCACAAACAACAATCAAACGAGATAATTTTGTGCAAATAGTACAAATTTTAAAAAAAGCTTGCAAAAGTACCATAGAATTTGATACAATATGTAGTG
>JAXJPK010000102.1:0-11202 GCA_036311705.1 Clostridia bacterium | reverse complement strand
TCAAGGGTTTTCCTTGAAAAAGTATATTACATTTTCATTACAAAGTGGCAAACTTGGGCAATATGCAGTTAATGGTGATTTAAAGCCTTTTGCAGAGTTTGTTGCCGCATTGGAGGATCGGCAGTTGGATAAATATTTGGCGCTGTTATGACAACAGTACGGTCTTGATAAACACAATTAAATATCAATATTCGGGATACGGGAAACACAAAAAGTCTTAATGTATCCCGTTGTTTTATTGCAAAATTTTAAATAAAGAACATAAAGGTTGACATATAGGCGATTTGGTGATATAATTACAATGAGATTGTATTGTTATAAAGGAGCTGTAAGTTTGGATAAAATCGCCCATCTCACCGCTTTTCGCTCGGGGCAGTACCATCGTACAGCACCGCTCACTGCAAAGCGGCAATCTGAACGATTTTCTCTCAAACTTAGATTTTGTGAAAGGAGTTAATGGTCATAATTATGAAAAAGATATTGTTTGTATGCACAGGCAACACCTGCCGAAGTGCAATGGCGGCGGCTATGATGTGCGATATTGCCGAAAAGAATGATTTGGATATATTGGTAGATAGTGCAGGTGTATTTGCCGCTATCGGCGAATGTGCGGCAGATAATGCTATTGCCGCTATGAAAAAGCGGAATATAGACCTATCCCTACACCGCACAAAACCGTTGACAGAGGAATTAATAGGTATGGCGGATGTAATTCTCACTATGACCGAGGCACATAAGATGCTCATTTCCAATATGGCGGAGGGAAAAGTTTTCACGCTTATGGAATATGCAGGCGGCGAGGGAGATATTTCAGACCCCTACGGCGGAGATTTAGAGGAATACGAGGAAACGGCAGACGAGATATACGATGCTTTGGTGGATATAGCGGAAAAATTGCCTGTTTTGGATAAATAATATGAACATACGAGAAATGACGTCAGGGGATATTCCCTCTGCAAGAGAAATTGATATAAATTCATTCTCTCATCCATGGAGTGAGCAGTTTTTTGTTGATGAGCTTAAAAAGGATTATTCCCGATATTTCGTTATGGAAACGGACGGCGAGATTTTAGGCTATGTCGGGATATGGTGTATATATGAAACTGCGGAATTAATCCGTATTGCGACTGCCCCGAAGCATTTGAGAAAGGGCATCGGCTCGTCGCTTATGAAAAAAATTTTTGAGTGTTCGGCAGAATGTGGTTGTGAACGAATGATGCTTGAAGTAAGAGCAAGCAATATTGGGGCAAGAAAGCTTTATAAAAAGTATGGCTTTAACGAAATAAGTGTCCGCAAAGGGTATTATAATGGCGAGGACGCAATTATTATGGAGGTGGCAATAAAGTAAAATGAAAGATATACTGGTATTGGGAATAGAAAGCTCGTGCGATGAAACGGCTGCTGCCGTTGTGAAGAACGGGCGTGAGGCACTTTCAAATGTTATAAACTCGCAGATAGATATACATAAGCGGTACGGCGGTGTTGTACCCGAGATTGCTTCAAGATGCCACATTGAGGCGGTGAACTCGGTTGTTGACGAGGCTTTGGAAAAAGCAGGCGTTACATTTCAAGATATTGATGCCATTGCCGTAACATACGGGCCCGGACTTGTGGGTGCGTTGCTTGTTGGGGTGTCGGCGGCAAAAGCGTTGGCATACGCCCTAAAAAAACCGCTTGTTAATGTTCATCACATAAAGGGGCATATATGTGCAAACTATGTTGCACATACAGAGCTTGAGCCGCCTTTTGTTTGCCTTGTCGCATCAGGCGGACACAGCCATATTGTGTATGCAAAGGATTTCCTTGAATACGAAATAATGGGTATGACCAGAGATGATGCCGCAGGAGAGGCGTTTGATAAGATTGCCCGTGTGCTTGGTTTGGGTTATCCCGGTGGACCGAAAATTGATGCACTTGCAAAATCGGGTAATCCTGACGCAGTGGAGTTTCCGAGGGTTAAAATGGCAGGTGATTCGCTTGATTTTTCGTTCAGCGGAGTTAAAACCGCCGTTATAAACCATGTGCATAAGCTTGAACAAAAGGGCGAGGAGTATAACAAGGCGGATATTGCCGCATCGTTCCAGAACGCTGTGACGGACGCGCTTGTATCTCACACCATAGAGGCGGCAGAGCGAAAAAAAGTCAAGACAATTGTGCTTGCGGGTGGAGTTGCGTCAAACTCGGCATTGCGAGAGAAAATGGAAAAAGAATCAAACAAAAAGGGTATAGATGTGTTATATCCGCCGCCTGTACTATGTACGGATAACGCAGTTATGATTGCATCGGCAGGATATTATGAATATATGTCGGGAAAAACGGCAGATATGCGGCTTAATGCGATTGCATCGTTACCGCTTGAGGGAGGAAATTAAAATGGACAGATTATATGTAAATCTTGGTGAAAATTCGTATGATATATGTTTTACGGACAGCTTTTCATCACTTCCCGAGGAGCTTGAAAAGATTGATGCACCGAAAAAGCTTTTAATTGTGACAGATACAAATGTGGGAAAGCTGTATGCTGACGAGGTGCAAAGCATCTTAAACAATGCAGGATACCAAAGCGGTGTTTATGTGTTTAATGCAGGCGAGGAAAACAAGAATATGGAAGCCATTCTTGGCATCTGCGGAGCGTGTGTCAGAAACAGGCTTGACAGAAAAAGTATGATAATCGCACTTGGCGGCGGCGTTGTTGGGGATATGGCAGGCTTTGCGGCGGCAATATATATGCGTGGCATAAGATTTGTGCAAATTCCAACTACTCTGCTGTCACAGAGCGACAGCTCCGTCGGTGGCAAGACGGGTATAGATTTTATGGAGAGTAAGAATATACTCGGTGCATTCCATCAGCCGAAGCTTGTGTACATAAATGTCACAACCCTTAAAACCTTGCCTGAGGTACAGTTTGTGTCGGGCATGGGCGAGGTTATTAAGCACGGTATAATTCGTGACAGTGAGTTTTATGAGTTCATTAAAAACAATGCAGAAAAAATAAAATCACTCGATAATGATGTTCTGATCAAAATGGCAAAACGAAACTGTGAAATAAAAGCAGGCGTTGTTGAGCAGGACGAGAAGGAATCGGGTCTGCGTGCTATTTTGAATTTTGGACATACAATAGGTCATGCAGCAGAATCGGCGTTAAATTTCAGAATGACGCATGGTGAGTGTGTAGGCTTGGGTATGGCGGCGGCATGCAATATTGCAGTTTCTCGCGGGCTTATCACAAAAGAAATTGCAGATGATATTGAAAACACAATGCTTGAATACGGATTTAATTTGAAAGCCGATTTGCCTGATGCGTGTGTTATATATTCATTTATGCAAAAGGACAAGAAAATGGCGAACGGCAAGCTGAATTTCGTATTGCCCATAAAGATTGGCGAGGTTATCCGTACAGCTGATGTTACGGAGCAGGAAATAACCGATGCAATAAAATATATTTCAAAATGAGGAAGCTATGAAAAAGAAAAATATACTTAATTGGGCATGGCAGATAGGCCTGGCACTCTTAATAGTCGTTCTTGACAGAGTAACAAAAGACAGCATTATGGCAAATTATTCTGTGGGTGAGGTGTTTGCCGAAATCCCGTTTGTTGCGGATTTTATGTATGTTCAAAATACTGGTGCGGCATTCTCTTTACTGAGTGATAACACAATGCTTTTAAGCTTGATTTCAATTTTGTTTGTTGTGGCATTGGTGATTTATAAGATTGTTACAAAACCGCAAGGATTTATGCAAAATCTTGCAATAGTGCTGTTCTTTTCAGGAGCATTGGGGAATGCTATAGACAGAGTTATATATAAATTTGTTGTTGATTTTATAGACATAAAATGGTTTAATTTCCCTGTGTTTAATATTGCGGATATTGCAATAGTTTTGGGTGCTGTTGTTGCGATTATTTTTGTTCTCTTTTTTGACAAAAGCGAGGGTAACAAGAGATGAACGAGATTATAATAACGGCGGCGGAGGGCGAGTCAAGAGCCGATAAGTTTATTTCAGATAACAGCGACATTTCCCGTTCGTATGCCTCAAAGCTGATTGCTGACGGATGCGTTACGGTAAACGGAAAAAGTATCACGAAAAAGACAAAAATCTGCGTTGGTGACGAGGTGGTTATAAACCTGCCCGAGCCTGAACAAATAGAGGCAAAGCCCGAAAATATACCGCTTAATATAGTGTATGAGGACGACAGTGTTATAGTTGTCAACAAACCTCGCGGTCTTGTGGTTCACCCTGCACCCGGCAATATGACGGGAACGCTTGTGAACGGGCTTTTGTATCATTGCTCATTAAGTAGTATAAACGGAGCAATTCGGCCCGGTATTGTGCATAGGATAGACAAGGACACATCCGGGCTTTTGATAGTGGCAAAAACCAATGCCGCCCATGAGGCTTTGTCATTGCAATTAAAAGAGCAGAAAGCGTTAAGAAAGTATTGGTGCATTGTAAACGGCAATATAAAAGAGGACAGCGGAACGATTGATAAACCTATCGGCCGTCACCCTGTTGACCGCAAAAGAATGGCGGTTGTTGAGGGCGGAAGAAACGCCGTAACTCATTTTAAAGTGCTTGAGAGATTTGGCACGCATACGCTTGTGGAATGTACACTGCAGACGGGCAGAACTCACCAAATTCGTGTGCATATGGCATCTATCGGGCATAGCATTGCAGGTGATCCCGTTTACGGAATAAAAAAAGAGAGGGATAAAGCAGAGGGACAGCTTTTACACGCTAAAACTATAGGATTTAAGCACCCCGAAACGGGCGAGATTATGGAGTTTTCGTCGGAACTGCCCGAGTATTTTACTGCGGCTTTAAATAAACTGCGTAACGATAAAGAGAGAAATTTTGGAAATTAGAGCAAATCTCTTGAAATTATCTGTTAAATATTGTATTATATAAATAGCGGTAATGCCGCATCATAGGAAAGGCAAGAGAAATATTATGAAAAAGAATTTGTGTGTTATTTTCGGCGGTGAATCGCCCGAGCATGACATTTCACAGAAGTCGGTTACTTCTGTGCTTAATAATCTTGATAGTGATAAATATAATATATACACAATCGGTATAACCCGTGACGGAAAATGGTATCTCTACAGTGGAGATTGGAGCAAGATAGAGCCGGGTGAATGGGAAAATGAAAAAGACTGTTTAAAACCTGCGTTTATTTCTCCGAGCTCGGAGCATCATGGTATTGTCGTATTATCGGACAATGCAGAGGTTATACATATAGATGTAATATTCCCCGTTCTGCACGGAGAATATGGCGAGGACGGTACAATACAAGGCTTGTTCGAGCTTTCACATATCCCATATGTCGGAACGGGTGTTTTGGCATCGGCAAACGGCATGGATAAGACCTATTCAAAGCTTGTGTTTGCGTCCGTAGGAATACCCCAGGCAGAATGGGTTGTTGTAAACAGTGGTGATGATTTTGAGGCAAAGGCTGATGAGATAGAGGCAAAGCTGGGTTATCCGTGCTTTGTTAAGCCTGCAAGGCTTGGCTCGTCTGTCGGTATCGGCAAGGCTCATAACAGAGATGAGCTCATGGCGGCGTTACATAATGCGGAAAAGTATGACAGACGAATTCTCGTAGAGGAGCATATCGACGGACATGAGGTTGAGTGTGCCGTTTTGGGCAACTTCGATGTTCGTGCGGCGGCTGTAGGTGAAATCAAGCCGACGGTTGAATATTACGATTTTGATGCAAAGTATAACGATAACTCAACAGAGCTTGTAATCCCTGCGGATTTGCCGAGTGAAACAATCGAAAAAATCAGGGAGTATTCCGTTCGTGCGTTTAAAGCGATTGACGGTCAGGGCTTGTCAAGAGTTGATTTCTTTGTAAAACATTCCGACGGCTCAATAGTGCTAAACGAGATTAACACTTTGCCGGGATTTACAAACATAAGTATGTACCCGAAACTTTGGAAAGAGGCAGGGATAGAATATAAGGAGTTGCTTGATAAGCTTATTGAGCTTGCACAGGAGAGAGCAAAATAATGGATAACAGAAAGATTGGTGTTTTTGATTCGGGATTGGGCGGTTTAACGGCGGTAAAAGAGCTTATGCACTTGTTCCCGAATGAAGACATTGTATATTTCGGCGACACGGGCAGAGTTCCTTACGGAAACAAATCAAAGGAAACAATTCTAAAATATACTCACAGCGATATAAACTTCCTTTTGAGCCGTGATGTGAAAATGATTGTCATAGCGTGCGGAACGGCATCATCTGCGGCGTTGCCGAGGATAAAGAATGAATTTAGTGTTCCGATTGTGGGAGTTGTGGATGCAGGTGCATATGAAGCTGTTCATATCACAAAAAATAAGAAAATCGGAATAATCGGTACAGCCGCCACTATAAAGAGCGGTGCATATACCAAATACATTAATGAGCATGACAGCGAAATTGAAACCTTTGAGCGGGCGTGCCCGCTGTTCGTCCCGCTTGTTGAGAACGGACATTTTGATACGGAGGTAACAAAACTCGTTGTGGATGAATACTTAAGGGATATACGGGATGCAGGCGTGGATACGCTCATTTTGGGCTGTACCCATTATCCGCTTTTGAAAAAGGCTATCAGCGATTATATGGGTGATGGCGTAACGCTCATCAGCCCCGGTGAAGAGGTAGCAAAGTATCTGAAAAAGGTGCTTGACTCCGATAAACTTCACGATTCCTGCGGCGGCGGAGAATACCAATACTTTGTGAGTGACAGCGTAGAGGATTTTGAAAAGCTTGGCAGTATATTTCTTGAAACGAAAATTAACGGTAAGGTGAGCAAAATTGACATCGAAAAATATTGATAAGGTTGCGGTTACCGTTAAAAACCGTCAGGTAATAGACGGCGAAACAGATATTATTTCCGAGCGTGGAAACGGCACTATTCGTTGTAAAAACGGGGTGTATTTCATTATGTATAAAACCGAGTCGGATACTGTTATGATAAAGCTTGATAAAGATGTAGTAAATGTTAGGCGTACAGGTTCATCATCATCGGATATAGAATACAAAATCGGAAAAAAAACAGAGTTTTTGTACAATACACCTTACGGCGCTATCAATATGGAGATTTATACAAAATCCGTTCAATGGGATTTTTCGGAAACGGTAGGGAAAATACGACTTGTTTATGATTTCTATGCAGGCGGCGGAGATTGTATAAAAAACGATATGCAGATAGAAATCAGGCATTGATTTGAGAGATTTTGTTCAAACTTGGGTTGTTATGAAAGGGTAAATAGAAAAAATGAAAAAGGTTATAGCTTTGCTTACGGCAATTTTTATAATGTCGCAGGCAACTGTTTTTGCAGCATCAAGCACTGTGGATAATAAGCCCGATATAGAAGGCAGTGTGGAGTATGACGCATATGAGCTGATTGCGGGCTATATTGCAGATATGTACATAGATGATTCCTATTCGGCCGAGGATATAATGAAAATAGGTCTTTCGGAGTATCTTAAGGAGAACGGGGACGAGGCACTTGTCGGACTTTTGAAGGCTGCCTTGCACAGTATGGACAATTACTCGGATTTCTACACGAGAGAGGAATATAGGGAGTATATCAATAATCTAAACAAAACATTCTACGGCTTGGGCGTAAATTTACGCCAAGCAGGCGAGTATGTCCAGATACAAGGCTTTGTTGAGGAAAACAGTCTTGCTGAAAGAAGCGGATTTCGTATAGACGACAAGATAGTAAAGGTTGACGGTATAAATGTTGTGGGTTACAGCGTTACCGAGGTCAGAAACTTGGTAATTGGTGAGCTCGGAACAACAGTTCTTATTACCGTCCTGCGTGACGGCAACGAAATAGACATAACGGGGACACGCACATCGGTTAATACCTCGACTGTGTCCGGCGGCGTTTTAAAAGGTAATATAGGTTATGTTAAAATACTATCGTTTTCAAACGGTACGGCAGCCGAGTTTAAGGAGATTTGTGCGGTCTTAAACGAGCAGGGCGTAAAAAAGCTTATCCTCGATTTAAGAGATAATCCCGGCGGCCATGTATCGGCGGCGGTGGATATTGCCAAGGAGATAGTGCCTGAAGGAAAGATAATAGATGTAAGATATCGTGATGAAAAGTTAAATCATTCGTTTGTTTCAACGCTGAAAAATCCGCCGTATGAGATAATAGCACTTGTTAATTCCCAAACGGCGTCGGCGTCGGAAATTCTTGCATCTGCTATTCAGGATTCGGGTGTGGGTGTGCTGTTGGGTGAACAGACCTTCGGAAAAGCCGTTATTCAAAGCTCGTATGCCTTAAACAACGGAATGGTATTGAAGCTTACGGTCGGTCAATACATAACGAGAAACGGCAATGAAATCGGGCATATAGGTCTTGAGCCTGATGTTACGGTTAAAAACGGCACAGAAAAGATAGATACTTCAAGCTATACAAGGTTTGATTTCCTAAATCCTGTATCGCTGGGTTCAAGCGGGCAGAATGTCACAGCGGCAAAGGAACGGTTGTATCTTATGGACTACTTTATCGGTAATTTAAATAACGATGTGTTCAATGTTGATTTAAAAGACGCAATAAAAGAGTTCCAGCGTGATAATGATTTGGTAGATTCGGGTGTTCTTGATATACCAACACAGATTAAACTTAAAGAGAAATTTGAGAACATAGAAACCGTTATTGATATACAAATGGAGAAAGCGTATGAATCGTTTGGGGGAAATATTGACGATTTGTATGCTGAATGATAAAATTGGGGGCTGTTAAAAAAGTTAAACAGTCCCCAAAAAGGGGATGTTTTTCACATCTCCATTTTTTTTGTAGAAAACTATCAACAAAGGCTTGTAAATTTTATGAATTGGTGGTAAAATATAATTGGTGATATTTTTGCTAATATATTCGTAGATTTTGTTTTATGCGGAGGATATTTTAGTGGGTAACAGCTATAAAATTCTGATTGCGGAAAATGACGGATACATTGAAAATTCTGTCGGTAGTTTGCTTAAAGAAAACGGATATAAAATACTGACATCAAAAAGCATTAAAGACGGAAATATGATATTCTATTCTCACACTCCCGATATTATTCTGCTTGATACAAAGCTTGAGGACGGCAACGGTGAATTGCTTTTAAAAGAAATTCGCCAAAATTCAGATGTCCCAATCATAGTTGTATCTGACAAAACGAGAGAGACAGATATAGTTTCCGCGTTGGATTTAGGGGCAAATGACTACATTAAAAAACCGTTTACGACGGGTGAATTTATGGCAAGAGTGCGTGTGGCGATAAGATGCTGTGGATATTTGCACACTCATACAGAAATATTTGAGTATGACAACTTGTGTATTAATTACAATTCAAGACAGGTTTTTGCTGGCGAAACCGAGATAAAGCTTACTCGCACAGAGTATAATATCACCGCATATCTTTCGGCTAATTGCAACAGAGTTTTAAAATACAGCTCAATCATAAAAGCTATATGGGGATATAGTGATTACGGCAGTTTGAAGAAGCTTCAGGTTAATGTGGCAAATATACGAAAGAAGCTTGGAAAAACATCCAATAACCGAGAGTACATAGAGAATGTGCAAGGTGTTGGATACATAATGACAGGGAAATAAATTTATAAAGGACGGGGAAACTATATGCGAAAGACGAAAATTATTTGCACTATCGGGCCATCGTGTGAAAGCGAGAAAGTGCTTACAAGAATGTGCAAAAGCGGAATGAATGTTGCAAGACTGAACTTTTCACACGGAACTCATGAGGAACATAAGGCAAAGATTGATGTTGTAAAAAAGGTTCGCGAAAAGCTGGACTTGCCCATTCCCATAATGCTTGATACAAAAGGACCGGAGTATCGTATAAAGACATTTAAGGATAAAAAGATTTTTTTGTCGGAGGGTGATACTTTTATTTTCACAACCGAGGATGTTGAGGGAACGCAGGAGCGTGTTTCGGTAAACTATGACCATTTAACCGATGATTTGGCTGTTGGCGACACAGTAATGGTTAATAACGGTCTTGTTATCTTTGAGGTTAAGGAAATAAAGGGCCCGGATGTTATATGTACGGTAACTGCAGGCGGAGAAATATCAAACAGAAAGAGTATGAATTTCCCCAACAAGGTGATGAAGAAAGAATATTTGAGCGAACACGACAAAGCAGATTTATTGTTCGGAATAGAGAACGAGGTCGATTTTGTTGCGGCGTCTTTTGTTTCAACAAAGAGCGATGTTGAGGCTGTGCGTGAGTTCCTGAACAAGAATGGCGGCGAAGATATTGATATAATTGCAAAGATTGAGAACCGTGCAGGCGTTGATAATATTGACGAGATATGTGAGGTTGCAGACGGTATTATGGTTGCAAGAGGAGATTTGGGAGTTGAGATACCGTTTGTTGAGGTACCGTCAATCCAGAAGTATCCCATTTCAAAATGCCGTTTGCTCGGCAAGCGAGTTATCACGGCAACAGAAATGCTTGAATCTATGATACATAACGCAAGGCCGACAAGAGCGGAGATTTCCGATGTTGCCAATGCCGTTTATGACGGCTCATCCGCAATTATGCTGTCGGGCGAAACGGCTGCGGGCAAGTACCCCGTGGAGTCGGTTAAGAATATGGCAGAGATTGCCGAATACACAGAAAAGCACATAGACTATAAGCGTTGGTTTGCAACGACTGAATATAAAATCAAGAACAACCTTGACGCTATTTCTCATTCAGCTTGCTCAATGGCGATAGATGTTAAAGCAAGATGTATCGTTGTAAACTCAATCACAGGAACAACGGCTCGAATGGTAAGCCGTTTCAGAAGCCCTGCAGATATAATCGGAACAACAACAAATGAGCGTGCATGGCGTCAGCTTAATATGAGCTGGGGTGTAACACCTGTTTTAAGTAAACAATACACATCACTCGATATTGTGTTCTATGAGGCACTAAATAGTGCAAAGCAGATACTAAAGCTAAAGGCGGGCGACAATGTCGTAATGACAGGCGGAAGAACGAACGGCGAATCCGGTAATACGAACACTATAAAGGTGGAGGTTGTTCAATAATAATGAAAAAGGGGCTGGTGCCTTTAGCGCAGACCGTTCAAAGGCAATAAAATGATATATGCAAGGAATATAAAGTCCCATATAATAACCATTTGTTGAAATCTGCAAGAAAAATTGCAGATTTCTTTTTATCTATAGCCTTTGAACTATCCGCGAAACTCACCCTCG
>JAXJPK010000101.1:0-4291 GCA_036311705.1 Clostridia bacterium | reverse complement strand
TTTGGTTGGTTAATGCTTTTACAGGCTTGTCAATCACATAATATGTTTCAAGAGAATTTTTTCTATCCTGAATTAACTCCACTTTTGCATCGCATTTTATAGCAAAATTTATGTGTGAATTATAATTTTCTTCTGTTTGAATAACGCCAAGCGGGGTTTCGTAGTTATATGTCTTTCTTGTTGCTTCATATATTCTCATCAATGTTACGATTGCTTGTTCTACTGTATATGTTTCTTTGGGTGCAAATTTGTTCTCGCCCACACCAATCATAAATCCCATATTACACATTGTCTGAACAGAATTAGATGCCCATTCTGATATGTCATTTATGTCATCAAACTCAAACCATATTTCCGTTGCTGCCATTGGCATTTCTCTGTTTATCATTCTTACAAGGATTGTGGCAGCCTCCTCACGAGTTAGTAAGTCATCGGGAGCAAATTCTGTTTCTGATTTTCCGTAGATAATATCAGCTCTGTTCAAAGCATATACTTTATGATTATCTGTATCTGTAAATTTCACCTCTCTATCATCAGTATAAAAACCTCGATTTACGGCACAAATCAAATTAAAGACAAGCTCGCAAAACTCCTCACGGGTTATTGGCTGTGTATAGCTATAATTCCGCTCAATTTCAATTATGTGTTTTTCTATTGCCTTTGAAACATAGTCCGTTGCCCAGTCGGATATACGATTATCCGTCTCCGACACATGGGACAAATCAGCAGTGCCATCAGCTGCAAACACCGCATTGCATATATTTAGAGCAAGCATTAAAGCAAGTATGGTGCTAATAAATCTTTTCATATTGTTTGTCCTTTCCGCAAAATTAAATATACACCCCAAAAAGCATACAACTATTGAGGTGTATATAATTTCCATACTATTTTTAATTATAAATTAATTTAAACGCTATTCTCTCGCCCGAGCTGTACTTCAAATCACAGGAATACTTAACTCCCTGCGTGTTCAACCTATCCATCAGCTCATAGAAGTTTTCACGGGATGTCATATAATAGCCCTCACCGTTCTTGACGCCTATCTCGTTCAGCGTGCTTTCAATGGCACTTGAATCATCACATTCAACAATCAGATAATCCGACATAGTTGATTCAACAGTTCTGCGTTTTTTAACATTCTCGCTTTGATACGCTACCTGTGCCTCACCGTCAGCCAACAAATAATCATCTACCGTCGGCTGCTCCTTTATAGGCTCTGTGACAGGAGTATTTTCCGGAGATTGTGTGGTCTGGGTTCCGACTACGGGCTTTGCCGTCGGCTTTACGGGTTTTGCCGTTGCTTTTGTTTCAGCCTTCGGCTCTTGCGTTGCCGTTTTAGTCGGCTTTACTGTCGCACTACCGGCCTCCGCTTTCTTTTCGGAATTCTCCTTCTGCTTCTTTGCCGATTCTTTTGTACCATTATTTCCAGCCTTATTGGATTTATTTTCGGAAATTACTGTTTCTTCTGTATTTTCAGGTTTCACCTCACCCGAATTATTATGTGTTGTTTCGTTTATAACACCATCGGAGTTGTCTCCCTGCAAGCTGTCTTTAATATATCCGCTGTTAAGACCAACCGTTAAGCCGAGCACAAGACACGCTGCAACGGTTGCAAGACTTTTACTGTTATCCCTTATGGTATTCTTGAATTTTGCAAATCCCGATAAAACAGGCTCATTATCAAGTCTTTCGTTAATATCCGATATAAGTGTTTTTGGAGGAGGCGGACACGGAATAGATGCCGATGTCAATATTATTGATTTAAAAAACTCTAATTCATTGCGGCAATTCTCGCAAGACTGTGCGTGTAGCTCAAGCTCATTATGCTGATTTTCATTAAGCGATTCATAGTTATCAAGCAAATCAAAAAAATCTTTGCATACCATCGGTCAATTCCCCCTTCCTCTCTTAATCATTTTCAATATGTTAGACGGTATTTTACAGAAAAAGTTCCCGATTTTCGGACAATTTTTTCCTTAATGCCGTTCTTGCTCTGTTTAGCCGTGATTTAACCGTTCCCAACGGGCATTTTAGTATTTTTGCAACCTCTTCGTTAGACAACTGCTGCATATCCGCATAAATCAGCACTTCTTTATGCTCCGATTTAAGCTCATTTATAGCCGCCCGTACCGCCGCTTGCCGTTCCGTAAGCTCAACCTGTTCCTCAGGCGTCGGCAATTCGGATTTCAGCTCCTTAACCGCCGTTTCAGGCTCGTCTACATCTATGCTGACGCTCACCCCCGCACGCTGTCTCTTTCTCAATATGTCGTTACACACATTTCTGCAAATAACATACAGCCAAGTGGTAAACGCCGACTGCCCCTTAAATGAGGAAATTGAACGGTAAACCTTTACAAAAATCTCCTGCGATGCGTCAGACGCATCTTCATAGTCCGAAAGCATTCCGTAAGCTATGTTAAAAACCTGATTTTGATACTTTTCCATAAGCATTGTGAACGCGTCACGGTCGCCTTTCTTGCACAAGTTAATAATCTCGTTATCCGTCAATCACCTCACCACCTTCCGTCTTATAAGGTTATTGCATCAATAATTCTTTAGTCTCTCACAATATGCGTTGTATGAAGATTGAATATCCTCCATACAGTCGCCGCCAAACTTTTCAACAAATGCATTTGCGATTTCAAACGCAACCGCTGCCTCAACAACCACTGCACACGCAGGGACCGCACACGCATCCGAACGCTCAACCGACGCTTTATGCCCGCTCTTGTCCTTTATACTTACCGTATCAAGCGGATTATACAGCGTGGGTATGGGCTTCATTGCCGCACGCACAATAATCGGCTCACCATTCGACATTCCGCCCTCTATGCCGCCTGCGTTGTTCGTTTTTCTGCCAAATCCGTCATTATAAACTATTTCATCATGGACTTTCGAGCCACAGGTTGTTGCCGCACCAAAGCCCATACCGATTTCAACGCCCTTTATCGCCTGCACACTCATAACCGAGAACGCAAGCCGTGCATCGAGCTTTCTGTCATAATGCACATAGCTGCCCAATCCGACGGGGGCACCCGTAACGATAGTTTCAACAACTCCGCCGCATGATTCGCCCGCCGCTTTGATATTATCTATGTATGCCATCGCCATTTTCTCCGCTTCGGCATCACCAAATCCAACGGGAGAATTGGCAACTCTTTCAAAGAAACCATCGCTTGATACATCAGCCGTATCGCAAACATCACCGATAGACACAACATGGCTGCCAAAGCTTATACCGAACGGCTCAACAATCTGTCTTACAAGTGCACCGACGGCAACTCTCGCCGCCGTTTCACGCGCCGACGCACGCTCAAGAACATTTCTTAAGTCGTGGTGATTGTACTTCATACCGCCCGACAAATCAGCGTGCCCGGGGCGTGGAAATTCAACCGACCTTTTGCCGTTTGACTCCTCCGTTCCCATTATCTCGCTCCAGTTCTGCCAATCACGGTTTTCTATCTTAATCGCAATAGGGCTGCCGAGCGTCACTCCGCCCCGTACACCCGAAAGAATTTCCGCCGTATCCTTTTCAATGAGCATTCTGCCGCCTCTGCCGTGACCTTTCTGTCTTTTGGCAAGCTGTTCGTTTATTTTATCAAGAGATATCCTCACCCCTGCCGGAACGCCCTCGACAATAACCGTCAAGCACTTTCCGTGAGTTTCCCCTGCCGTGAAATATCTTAACATACAATATGAATCCTTTCCATACACAAATATATAGTATATTTTATCACTTTTTCTGAATTTTTTCAACCCCTTAAAGAATTTATTCATAAATTTCTAAAAAAACCTTGACAATTTATAACTTTTCGGGTATAATGATTGAGTGATTATTTAGGGGTGTAGCTCAGTTGGTAGAGCATCGGTCTCCAAAACCGAGTGCCCAAGGTTCGAGTCCTTGTACCCCTGCCAAAAATCCTCACAACGAAAGTTGTGAGGATTTTTACTTTTTTACTATTACCTATTCACTGTTTTTTTGGTTTTATTTTCCAAAATACGACCCGCCAAAATGTATTTTGAGAGCATTATTTCCTCGTCTGTTGCCATCTAATGCTTTTAATAATATCTGTTACAAGGTAATTGGTGATTTCTAAAGGGATATTATGATTTTTCTTTTCCTTTTAGCATAATCGTATGCTATTTTCGTTCCGCTTTTGGGGTGATAGTCAGTTAAATTCCGTTTGCTGTTCCTTCTTATTGGCGGTTTGTATTCTGTTCTGTAATAGACTATACAAAAGTCGCTTTTATCTATCATTTCCCGATTACGTTCTACATATCTCGTCCGTCC
>JAXJPK010000100.1:0-13781 GCA_036311705.1 Clostridia bacterium | reverse complement strand
CAGACATACTATACGGCAAACAGCGGACTTCTGGAGCTGCGTGAGGAAATTTGCCGATATATGAAAAGAAAGGATGATGTTACATATAATGCCGCAAATCAAGTGCTTGTATCGGTCGGTGGCTCCGAGGCAATTGACGCTATGATTAGAAGTGTGGTATGTCCCGGTGATGAGGTGCTTATCCCCGAGCCGAGCTTCGTATGCTACAAACCGCTTACGATTATGGCAGGCGGTGTTCCCGTTGTGATAGAAACAAAGGAAGAGGACAACTTCCGACTCACTCCCGAGCAGTTGAAGGCGAAAATAACAGATAAAACAAAGCTGTTAATCCTGCCGTTCCCCAACAACCCCACAGGTGCGGTTATGGACAAGAAAGATTTAGAGGCTATTGCAGAGGTATTAAAGGATACAAATATCCTTGTACTTTCAGATGAGATATATGCTGAACTTACATATGGCACAGATAAGCATATTCCGTTCTCTAAAATTGACGGAATGTATGAAAGAACAGTCGTTGTAAACGGTTTCTCAAAGGCGTTCGCCATGACGGGCTGGAGATTGGGCTATGCACTGGGTCCCGAGCGGATTATAAAGCTTATGACAAAGGTGCATCAGTACGGTATAATGTCATCTCCCACCACAAGCCAGTACGCCGCAATCGAGGCACTTAAAAGCTGTGATGATGAGGTGGAAAAAATGTGCGGTGAATACAACTACCGCCGCCGTGTTATAGTTGACGGGTTCAGAGATATGGGGCTTTCCTGCTTTGAGCCTTACGGTGCATTCTATGTGTTCCCGTGTATTAAGAGAACGGGTATGACAAGTGACGAGTTCTGCAACCGACTTCTTGAGGAGGAAAAGGTTGCGGTTGTTCCGGGTACGGCATTCGGCGAAAGCGGAGAGGGGTTTATTCGCTGTTCCTACGCTTACTCGATAGATAAAATCGAGGAGGCTTTGGAGAGAATTTCAAGATTTGTAAAGAAACACATTAAAGATTGATCTGAAAGGGAATGATTAAGTGAAGAAATTTCTTCGGTATGCCAAGCCCTACACATTATATTTTATATTAGGTCCGCTTTTGATGCTAACCGAGGTTGCGGGAGAAATAGTCCTCCCCAAGCTTATGGGCGAAATGATAGATACGGGCATTAACGGCGGCATGGGCGAAGGATTTATCATACGGCAGGGCGTTTTGATGCTCGGCTGCATACTGATAATGATTTCAGGCGGAATAAGCGGACACTATTTTTCAGTAAAAGCGGCTGTTAATTTCAGCTCCGATTTGAGAAAAGCTGTGTTCGACAAGGTGCAGGATTTTTCGTTCAAGAATATTGACACTCTATCAACAGGCTCTATCATAACCCGATTGACGAACGATATAACGCAGATTATGAACATAACGCGAATGGCGCTTATTATGGCGGTGCGTTCGCCCGGTATGCTTATCGGCGGTATAATAATGGCGTTTTCCATACACAAAAGTCTTGCGTCAATTTTAGGGATAATGCTTCCCGTTCTTGCAATTGCGATATTCTTTATAATGAAAAAGGCGATGTCAAGGTTTTCGCAGATGCAAAAAAGCATTGATAATCTT
Organism: Clostridia bacterium; assembly: GCA_036311705.1. Taxonomy (GTDB): domain Bacteria; phylum Bacillota; class Clostridia; order UBA1381; family UBA1381; genus Ornithomonoglobus. Next base: position 12,187 of record JAXJPK010000100.1, on the reverse strand, counting down.
AACTCGAAAACAAGAGAAAGCATCACCAATATACGGGTTATAAAATCATTTGTCCGACAAAAGCGAGAGAGTGAAAAGTTTGAAACGGCAAATGACGAGCTTCGCAATTCTACATACAGTGCGTTAAAAATAATAGTTTGCACAATGCCGCTTATGATGCTCGTTGTTAATGCAACAACCGTTATAACGCTGTGGCGTGGCGGTAACCTCATTATCGGCGGTGATATGGAGGTTGGTGCGTTAATTGCGATAGTTCAGTATATCGCACAAATCCTAACCTCGCTTATGATGGTGTCGATGATGATTATAAACTCAACACGAGCAATAACATCACTAAAACGAGTTGGTGAAATACTTGATACAAAAATTGATTTAACGGATGATTATGCCGCATGCAAGGACAAAAAGGTCACCGAGGGAACTGTTGAATTTAGAAATGTTTCGTTTAAATATCACAAAACGAGTGACGAAAATGTTCTTGAGAATGTTTCGTTTACGGCAGATGCGGGAAAAACACTCGGCATTGTCGGCGTTACGGGTTCGGGCAAAAGCTCACTTGTCCAGCTTATCCCCCGTCTTTACGATGCCGACTGCGGTGAAGTCCTTGTCGACGGTGTTAATGTTAAGGATTACAGCCTCGAAAACCTGCGTGACGGCGTGGGTATGGTACTGCAAAAAAATGTGCTGTTCTCAGGCTCGATAGAGGAAAACCTGCGTTGGGGCTCGCCCGATGCGGATATGGACGAAATCAAAAATGCGGCAAAGGCGGCACAAGCGGATTTATTTGTCGATTCGTTCACAGACGGATACGATACAGCACTTGGGCGAGGCGGCTCGAATGTTTCGGGCGGCCAGAAGCAGCGTTTGTGTATTGCCCGTGCATTGCTTAAAAAGCCGAAAATACTTATACTTGACGATTCCACAAGTGCTGTCGATACTGCGACAGAGGCACGGATAAGGCAAGTATTTAATAATGAGCTTAACGATACAACAAAGATAATTATTGCACAGCGAATCGGCTCGGTTGTAGATGCCGATAAGATTATTGTGCTTAAGGACGGACGGATAGTCGGCGAGGGTACTCACAGCGAGTTGTTAAAATCTTGCGACGAGTACGGCGAAATCTACTATTCACAAGCCGAAAAGGAGGTGTCTTAATATGCCTCCTATGGGACATAGTCATCATCATGGAAAAAAGGTGAAGCCGAAAAATGTGAAGGGAGCTGTTAAGCGGCTGTTCTCTTATGTGGGAAAGGACACACCTAAAGTTGCTCTTGCTGTATTCTGCGTTCTGATCAACTCAGGTTCAACACTTGCAGGAACATATATGCTGCGTCCGATTATCCAGAGCATAGCAAAGGACGCACCCGTGCCCGAGAGGATACAAAGCCTTGTGTTTTATATCCTGATGCTTGCGACGATATACCTACTTGGAATTACGGCTTCGTTTATCCAGTCACGGCTGATGATATTGGTTTCGCAAAATACAGTAAAGCGAATACGCTCGGATTTGTTTGAAAAACTGCAAAAGCTTGGCATCAGATATTACGATACAAACAGTGCAGGAGATATAATGAGCCGATTTACCAATGATGTGGATAACATCGGGCAGATGTTCGACTCAACAGTTTTGCAGATGGTTTCGGGAATTATAACGCTTATCGGCTCTGCGGTATTGATGATTATTACTAATCTGCCGTTAGCAATGGTGACATTGGTTTTGACACCGATTATGATTTTGGTTTCATCAACCATTGCAAAGCATACACGAAAATATTTCGGCAAACAGCAAGCACAGCTCGGTGCTGTGAACGGCTATATCGAGGAAATGATAAGCGGTCAGAAGGTTGTTAAGGTGTTTAACCGAGAGGAGCAATCCAAGGCTGATTTTGAAAAGCTTAATAACGAGCTACGCTCGCTGCAGATTAAGGCGAACTTTATGGGCGGTATTGTCGGTCCGTGTATGAACGCACTTTCACAAGTTTCATATACTGTTACGGCGTTTGTCGGCTCGACTATCGTGCTTATGACCCGTATCGGCAAAATCGGGCTTAACAGCTTTGCGGCACTTAATGTTGACGGGCTTGCCGTATTCGTGAACTATGCAAGGCATTTTTCACGGCCGATTAACGAAATCGCAAACCAGGTAAATGTACTTATGTCGGCATTGGCAGGTGCGGAGCGTGTGTTTGAGCTTATGGACGAGGAGCCTGAGGACGCACATGATTCAAACAGGGTTACACTTGAAAATGTTCGTGGTGATGTTGAGATAAACGGCGTTACATTCGGATATAATCCCGATAAGGTTATACTGAAAAATATTTCAATGTATGCCCACCCCGGTCAGAAAATTGCACTTGTCGGCTCGACGGGTGCAGGTAAAACAACAATCACAAACCTGATAACAAGGTTTTACGACATAAATTCGGGCGAAATTACCATAGACGGAATAAACATCAACGATATTGACCGCAGCAGTCTGCGGCAGAACATAGCTGTTGTGCTTCAGGACACACATCTGTTTACGGGTACGGTTATGGATAATATCCGCTACGGCAGGCTCGATGCAACCGACGAAGAGGTTATAACAGCGGCAAAAACCTCTTGTGCACATTCGTTTATAAAAAATATGAAAAACGGATACAACACAGTGCTTTCAGGCGACGGTGCTAACCTTTCGCAAGGACAGCGACAGCTGTTAAATATTGCAAGAGCCGCACTTTCAAAAGCACCAATCCTTATTCTTGACGAGGCTACCTCGTCCGTTGACACGAAAACGGAACAGCAAATCAACAAGGGTATGGACGCACTTATGGAAAACAGAACTACTTTCGTAATTGCACACAGACTTTCGACAATCCGCAATGCAGATGCCATAATGGTGCTTGAGGACGGCGAGATTATCGAGAGAGGAAATCACGAGGAACTAATCAAGCTTAAAGGACGGTATTACGAGTTATATACAGGAATAAAAGAGCTTGACTGATAAAAGAAAAAAATGAAGGGAGAACACTAATGAAGGCATATCAAATGATATACACTTCTGTACGGCACAGCCTGCAGGACCCCGAATTGGGGCTTGTTAATCAGCCCGGGCAGCGAGTATATTCCTGCTCGCAGGGGTTAAGCCGTGAAAACATATCGGAGCTTATGCATTTTTCGGGCTACAGGCTGCCCAAGAATAATTCCGTTGAATATTCAAAAGAATTTGCAGACCCGACTGTTGCGGGATTGTTTCCGAAAACATTCCGCACTTTCCGACTTACAGACGGAAGGCTTGCGGCAATCCAGTCTGTCTATGCAGGCTGTGACATAAACGGCGATGAGGGTAACTATTTCGCACACGCACTTGTGTTTGACGAGTACGGTGACGATTTCTTTCCCGAACAGTACTGCAATTCGGAGCTTTTTAGGACTTATCTTACAAAAGATGAGCTTGACGCACCGCTTGTTAAGTATATGCCCGTACTCGAAAATCCGATTAAGCCCGCCAATCTTAACGGCGAAATCGAGGAGTTTATAAAGACGCACAAAAAAGAGCTTACATATCTTATAAACCACGCTGTGACGATGCTTACATCGGAAAACCTAAAGAATATTTGCATATGTACCGATGATGCAAAGCTGACGGAGCAGTATCTTGTCGCACTAAAGTGGCTTCTCCCCAGAGATGTGTCGAGAAATACGGGCATCTCAACATACAATGTATATATCCCGTCGGATAAGCAGGACAGAATTGTTTTTCACGGAACGGTTAAGGGTAAGAACAATATAACCGACGAGGCAATAGAGGCGAGAGATAACTGCATATATATTGATTTTGATTCGATAGATTTTTCGGCAGTCCCGGAATCGAGCTTGTTCAGGTTCAGTCCCGACGAGCTTCGCCGTGAATATGAAAAGTATCACCTGTCATCAATCAGCTCGTACCTCGATTGGTTTGCCCTGACGCAGAATATCGAATATGGCGGTATTGGCGGAAAGCTGTTGAAGTTCAAGCGTTCCGCAGGTGATGACGCATTTGCTATTCGTGCAAGGGAATTATTCTCTGATATTGACAAGGACGATATGCAAAGCGTTCGGTTTGAAATTTCAAAGGTGATGTATGATAATATCAACCTGTTCACAGATGAGGCAGAAAAGCTGACGGAGATTTATGTGGCCGAATGTGTCAACCGCCTGTGTATGGGCGAGAATTACGATATAGACTCGATTTTCAGCAAAAACATCACCGACCGCCAAGTAGAAGTTATGCTTAATAAGCTTGACGGTTATATGGACTGTATATACGAAAATCTTGATACAATGGGCGACAGAAACAAGCTGTTATTGCTTGCGTTTATTGCAAAGCTGAAGCATTGCTCGGATTTTGAAAGCTGGGCAAGTATGATGAACGGCAGAAAGAAACATATAACTGCCATAACCGAGCTTGCAATGAATGTTTTGATAACGGGCTACGGTGCGAATATGTTCTCCGTTCCTGACGGTTGGGAGCCAAGCGAGCTGTACGAGTTAGTTGCATATATAGAAGCCTCAACAGAGGACAAGCACCTGTCAATGGGGTGTATTAAGTACATAACCGAGCATGATGATGTTAATTGGGACGATTACGGCATTACCATTGCAAAGCGTAAAAAGCTCCCTCGCGAAAAGGAAGAGGATTCAAAGACCATTAAGAGATTGCTCACAAGAGTCGGATATGAGCCGTTTAAGCGTGGCACATACGAAACAATAAAGCGTGACATTATGGCAGATGTCGAAAATAACGCATCACCATTCCTTATTTCAAGACTGTTAAGCACCTTCTATATGTGGCAGGGTGCGTACGGCAACCAAAGAGATGCACGCCGACTTGCCGAAAAGATTAGACGATTGATTTTGGAGCTTAAAGAAAAAGAACCGCAGTGCTATAACTATATGATAGCAAAACTCGGTATAGAAATAATCGAGTCGCAGGGGCATTATCACGAAAAAATCATCGACACCGAAACGATGCCCCAAAGCTTTTGGAACTGGTTTGCAATAGGTGCAAACCGCAGTAAGCGTGATGACAAACGAATGCTTTCATATATAAGGGTATATGACGCAAACAAGATGAAGCTGAACAGATACGCTGTTAAAAACGAGCTTCGCAAGGTTTTTAAGGACGAGAAAAAATGATGAAAGGGATAAACCGATATGAAAAATTTGATTAAGAAATTCACAGTAATGCTAAGTGTGTTATCATTATCACTAATGCTAACGGCGACAGTCGCAAATGCGACAGACGGATTCAGAAGCGGTCCGGGCGAGGGCGTTTCCGTTACGGACACAACAAAGGACGCCGAAAACACAAATGACGATAAAACAACTTCTCAGGCAAGCTCCGCATCACAAGCACCGTCAAGTGTAACAACTCAGGCAAATACACAGAATGCTCCCGCTAAAAAATACCTGACAAAATGGGGCGGATTTTTCTGGTTCTTGCTATCGGTTATCGTAAACTTCATTTTGAGCTGTTGGGTCGGAAACAGATTTTATCAGCTTTCAAGACGCAACTCACAAAGCTCTGCCGAAATCCGTGCATTGAGAAAGGATATTGAGGAGAGATTTGCCTCAACCTTGACTGATATTGACGAGCCCATTACAGAGGTTATTAACCGTAACGAAAGCTACGCACGAACGGACGAGGGTATGGAAATGCCCGAACGCCGCAAGAGCGTTGAGATTAACGAGGAGGAACGGGAAATTCTCGGCAGATGGGATACAAAGCGTAGTGCATCAAGAGATTTCGAGGGAGCGTCAGAGTCGGTCGATGCCCGTTCATACTCTCCCACCCGAGCTATGTCGGGAATAGAGTTTGAGGACGACGAGGCAGAGGACGATGCAGTCGATATGCCCAAGCGTGGCTCGGCACATCTTAAAGAGACAATGGAAACTGTTGCAAAGGCAGGAAGTAAAGCGAAAGACTTTTTGAGCAATATATTCCCGTTTGAAGATTAAAAAAAACCGTCACCGACCGTTTGATAAAAAGCGGTCGATGACGGTTTTACATTAATATACATAACTATAATAAAAGTTATGACCATACTATCCCCGTGCCATAGTGTCTTGTTCTGAAATTATATCTGCAAAACTATCCGAAAGCACTTGATGTTTTTAGCCAATCGGTGTCTTTTTTGCGGTATGGACTGATTATTGAATATCCGTTACCTGATAGCCTTGATCGTCAACAGTCTTCATCAAAACATCATCGGAAATCTCTTTTTCAGATGTTACAACAGCTGTTCCTGTCTTGTGACTGACTTCGGCATTTTTTACGCCGTCAAGTGCTTCAAGAGCTTTTTTTATGTGCATCTCGCAATGTCCGCACATCATACCTTCAATCTTTAATGTCTTTTCCATTGTTTTTGTCTCCTTTTCAGATTTGGTTTTTAATTTATTATTGATTTTGTTATCCCGTTTAGAATCATGCATCCTAAAGAAATTTAAGCGAAGTGCGTTGGTGACTACGCTGAAGCTGGACAGACTCATTGCCGCCGCAGCAAACATGGGACTTAGCTGCCAGCCGAGCACACTGATGAATACTCCGGCTGCCAAAGGGATACCGATAATATTATAGATAAATGCCCAAAATAAATTTTCGTGAATGTTTCGCAGCGTTTGACGGCTCAGACGGATTGCCGCAGGAACATCAGACAGACGACTTTTCATCAATACCACATCTGCCGCATCAATCGCAACATCCGCCCCTGCACCAATAGCGATGCCGATATCGGCACTTGTGAGTGCCGGAGCGTCATTGATTCCGTCACCTACCATAACTACATTTCCTTTTTGTTTTAGCCCACGAATTACGCTCTCCTTGCCGTCGGGAAGTACACCGGCAATCACTTCATCTACGCCTGCCTTCTCACCAATCGCTTTAGCCGTACGCTCGTTATCGCCTGTCAGCATAACCACATGGATGCCCATGTTCTGCAATTCTTTTATTGCCTGCGGACTGTCCTCTTTGATAATATCCGCAACGGCAATAATACCGCAAAGCTCACCGTCGAAGGCAAAGAACAACGGCGTTTTTCCTTCTTCGGAGAGTCGCTCGGATTTTTCTTTTATTTCATCAGGCACAGGGATTTGTTCGCTTATAAATTTATAACTGCCGCCAAGCAGAACGGCACCATCAAGGAATGCGGTAAGCCCGTTGCCCGGTAAGGCGTTGAACTGCTCTGCCTCGTAGGCTTCCAAGCCCTCCTGCTCCGCTCTTTGAGTGATTGCCCGTGCCAACGGATGTTCGCTTTTTTTCTCCAGTGCATAAGCGATAGACAAAAGCTCCCTTTCGCTTCTGCCGCTTGCCGGAATCATATCTGTAACCCTTGGTTCCCCCTGCGTTATCGTTCCGGTTTTATCAAGTGCCACAATCTGCGTTTTGCCCGTTTTTTCCAAGGATACGGCCGTCTTGAAGAGAATCCCGTTCTTTGCTCCCATTCCGTTTCCGACCATGATGGCTACAGGCGTAGCAAGCCCAAGTGCACAGGGACAGCTAATCACCAATACAGATATACCCCTCGCCAAAGCAAATCCCACTGTCTGACCGCCGATAAGCCATGCTATAACAGTTATTATCGCAATGACAATAACAGTAGGAACAAACACACCCGATACCTTGTCTGCAACCTTTGCAATCGGTGCTTTTGTTGCAGCCGCATCGCTGACCATCTGAATAATCTGCGAAAGCGTTGTGTCCTCACCGACTCTTGTCGCTTCACAGCGGATAAACCCCGACCGGTTCAGAGTTCCGGCTGAAACAGTGCTTCCCAACATTTTGTCCACCGGTATGCTCTCACCTGTCAGTGTAGATTCATCTACTGCACTGTTTCCTTCTATAACGGTTCCGTCCACGGGGATATTTTCACCCGGACGCACAACAAATATATCGCCCTTTGCCACCTGCTCAATCGGCACGGTTATTTCGGTACCGTCCCTGTAGAGTGTTGCCGTTTTAGGAGCCAGCTTCATCAGTCCTTTAAGAGCGTCGGTGGTTTTACCTTTTGAACGCGCCTCGAGCATTTTCCCAAGAGTTATCAGTGCAAGTATCATAGCGGCGGATTCAAAGTAAAACTCGTGCATATAGGTCATTACAGCAGCTGTGTCGCCCTTGATTTGTGCATCCGTCATAGCAAACAGTGCAAAGGTGCTGTGGACAAATGCCGCTGCAGATCCTAACGCTACCAGTGTATCCATATTCGGCGTACGGTGCCGCAAGCTCCTAAATCCGCTGATAAAAAACTTCTGATTGATAACCATAATCGCAACTGTTAACAATAGCTGTAAAAGCCCCATTGCCAAATGGTTATTATCAAAGAATTGTGGAAGAGGCCAGCCCCACATCATATGCCCCATAGAAACATACATAAGAACTGCCAAAAAGCCGAGTGACGCAGTCAGCCGCTTTTTAAGCATAGGAGTTTCCATGTCCTTCAATACATCCCCATCGGAAAATGATTGTGTATTTTGCTCTTTATTTCTTTTTTTCAAAACCGCTTCGTAGCCCGCTTCACGAACCGCCGCTATAATATTCTCGGGATTGGCAGTTCCCTCCACTCCCATGGAATTGGTCAGCAGGCTAACCGAGCAGGAAGTTACACCCTTCACGCCTGATACCGCTTTTTCCACCCGTGCGGTGCAGGCGGCACAGCTCATACCGGTTACTGTATATTGCTCCATAGTTTATTCGTAACGCCTCCTTTTATTTCATCAGTTTTTGCAGAGTTGCCACTAACTCGTCAATTACTTCATCCTTGCCGTCACGGATATCTCTGGCAACACAGCCTCGAATATGACTCGCCAGCAGCTCCTTATTAAAAGAATTGACCGCGGCGTTTACAGCGGCAGATTGGATTAAAATATCCGCACAGTAAGTATCTTTTTCAACCATTTTGCGAATTCCGCGGATTTGCCCTTCAATTCGATTCAAGCGGTGAATTAACTTTTTTTGTTCTTCATCTGAACGAACTGTTGTTTTTCCGCAGTGTCCGCATACTTCTTTATCAGACATCGTCACACCCCCCCTTTATACCCCGTTAGGGTATTATTATTATATACTATACCGGGGTATATGTCAATAGAAAACATAAAAATTTATGAATAGGTCACTTTAAATCGGAGCAACGCTCTGCTTTCCCCAATTTAAACAGCTGTTAATATACGATATAAAAAGTAAAACAGCCCGATAATTCCGAGTTTTCGGGAATTACCGGGCATTTTTGTACTATCATACCAATAATATTTACCAATCCTCTCCGTATTCTTCATATTCATCCATAGCATCGTCAGCACCCCTTGCGTAATCATCATCTTCATCGTATCTGTCCCAATCAGGTTCGCCGTCGCTGTAGACATCATCATAGCCATCATCGTATCCGTCTGAGGAGTATCGGGGAGTTTTGCTGTATGATTTTGAAGAATAACTGTTGCTGTTTGAGCTTGAGCTGCTTGAATCAGACGAATTTGAGTAACTTGAATTACTGCTACTGTTTGCTTTTTGTCTTTCTTTGCTTTTCTCATATACAGCATTATAGTCGGGATTGCCATAATAGCGATCGCTCATATCGTGCAGATAACAATATTTGCTTCCCTCGGCAACTTCATTTTTGCATCCATTCATAGCACATTTTGGTTCAAATAAGCTGATTATCCAGCCAATGAAAATTAAGATTAAGACTGTCAGTATAATAGCTGTTCCCGTACCAACAGTATTTGAGTTACTGCTCATAAAATCATTCCTTTCTAACAAAATAGGTAACCTTCTATTTAAGCATTTTAAAGTACCTTAAAGCTTCGACTATGGCGTCCTCTTTCTCTTTCGGACAGGCCGGAACTCTTGTTCCTGTTTTTGATTGACATAACATTCCTCCTGTGATTTTGGATTTGTTTGTGTTCATTCCATTATATCACACTTTTTTTCTGTCCATTAAATCCGAGAAGGAGGCAATTGTTGTTTTCTGTATTCGGAGGGCGAAATACCGCAGTTCTTTTTGAAAACATTTGAAAAATAGCTGCAGTCCGTATATCCAACATTGAGTGCAACAGAAAGTATGCTCATCCCGGAGTTTGCAAGCATAGCCTTTGCCGTTTCCATACGCAGCTTTGTAATGTAATCGCTTATACTGTATCCGCACGTGCTTTTAAAAATATGACTTATCGAGGACACGCTGCAAAAAAACTTTTCGCTCAAATCTCTGACTGTGATTTTTTCGGTGTGGTGCTGATGTATGTAATGAAGAATTCTTGTGTACAACGAATCTGTCTCTTCAGTGCAGATACCGCAGGCAAGCTCAAGCATACGGCACAGCGGCATTATAAGAGTATCAGCAAATTCTTTATCGGGTATCATATCCGTCAGTCCGCATTGATAAGCCTTTTGCAAATCTGCGTGATTAAAGCCGTATTTCTCGCAAATTCTGTTGAGTGCCGAATCCGACTTTGCATTATCAATTTTGTATCCGCTTACACTTATAAATCCCACAATATCGCCGTGATTTGCGAAAGGATATACAAATTCGTAAACGCCCGCGTGGCACATTCCGAAAAACGAACCATTCTCGCAGGCTTTGATAATCTTGTGCTGCCTCCCTATACAATACTCCCAAAGGCAGTTGTTTGATTTAAGATATAAGCAATAATCATTGCAGTGCAGATTATACTTCATCAGTATCTCACTTATGCCCGGTATATATTTTTGGGGGTGTACCGATACCGACAGGCGGCAGTTCATCCGTAGAAAACTTATGTATCTTTCAATATCCTCCAAAACAGACATATTAACTTCTCCTTATTGCACGATATTACAATAAATTATATGTATTACGCAAGAAATCGGCATTAATTTATGATATAATGCTTTTATACCAAGTATATCACAAAAATAAGGAGTGTGCAATATGTTTTTTACGGAAAAAGAAAAGAATATACCGGTTCTCGGAAGTTATGATGCGATAGTTGTGGGTTCCGGACCATCCGGCATTGGTGCTGCGGTTACGGCAGGCAGAAACGGCATTAAGGTACTGCTTATAGAATACAGCGGTTCAGTTGGCGGAATATCCACAAGTGGTCTTATGAGCCACTGGACGGGCAGCGTGAACAGTAATCTGTATGAGGAAGTATTACAGCGCGCAGCTGATAAAAACCCGTTCAATAACGGTGTCAGACAAATTGAGATTGACCCTGAGCTTTTAAAAAATGTGTATTATGAAATGCTTGAGGAGGCGAATGTCGAAATTCTGCTTTACAGTCTGGTCTGTGATGTGATAACGGAGGACAGTACGGTAAAGGGTGTAATAGTGCAGAACAAAACAGGCAGAAGTGCATATTATGCAAAAACCGTTATTGACTGCTCAGGCGACGGAGACGCCGCATATTACAGCAATGCGGAGTATTTCAAGGGCAGAGAGGAGGACGGCGCAATGCAGCCGGCAACGCTGATGTTCAAGATCGGCGGAGTAGATATGGAAAGAGCGGCTCTTCCGGGCAGCTTTGAAACAACTGTGGAAACGCCGCAGGGAGAACTTCAGAAGCTTGCAAGCCAAATTCTTCCTAAGCCGGCGGGACACGTTCTGCTGTACAAGTCAACAATACCGTCAATCGTAACCTGCAATATGACAAACATAACCGGAATTGACGGAACAAAAGCCGAGGATCTTACAAGGGCAGAGCTTATATGCCGCAGTCAGATGAAGCCGATTGTGGATTTTCTCCACAAATATGTGCCCGGCTATGAAAAATGTTATATAATCAGTGCGGCCTCGCTGATAGGAATACGCGAAACTCGCCATTTCAGGGGAGTAAAGCAAATTAGTGAGGAGGATATAATAAATGCAAGAGTTTTTGACGACTGGGTTGTGAAGGATGCTTATTTCAACTTTGATGTTCATAACATTGCGGGAAGCGGACTTGACAAAACCGGAGTTCAGAAGAATTTTACTCAAAGTAAAGGTTATACAATTCCGTATGGCTGTCTTGTGCCGATAAAAGTCGACGGGCTTTTGTTGTCGGGGAGAAACATATCCGGCACTCATATGGCTCACTCCAATTTCCGTGCAATGCCCATATGTCTGGCGATAGGTGCCGCCGGAGGAGCCGCCGCCGCACTCTCAGTCAAAGAAAACAAAAAGCTTCGCGATGTTGAACCGCAGAAGATACAACAGCTTTT
>JAXJPK010000099.1:0-15602 GCA_036311705.1 Clostridia bacterium | reverse complement strand
TGAGGTATGATGTTACTGTGTTTCCATGCTTTCTTGTATGTACGCCCGTCATATCATATGTATAGGTGTCGGTTGTGCCTTGCTTTGTTTCTGATACAAGGTTTTGTCCGTCCCATACATATTCCGTTGTGATAGTGGGGAAGTACTATCTTTCTCACCCAGTGCCAATAGAATGTTGACAAATATGGCACGTCCCCACTGTCGCACCGTTGTCAATATTATTGAAATATTGCTTTAAGTCTTATCGGATTTATATAATAAATCCTTCCATTTACCTCGGATGTCCCATTATTATTCGTAATGTCTTTAATCAAAGCCATCATTCCTGAAATGTTAACTATTTTTTTAGAACCATTCCTATACAATATATAGAACGAGGCTGTGGGGGATTCTTGCAATTGTTTGTTGTTGGATGGGTAAAATCTTAATTTTTGTAGTTTTTGAGATATGTTTTTTATGTCGTTATAATCTATATATTCTTTGACTTCATATTCTCCCAAATACTGAATATATTGTATTTCTTTTATTTCTGAATAATTAAAACTCTCATAGTGAGAAAAACAATTTAACAAAACTACAACTATGAAACATATTATACATATAATAATAAATAATTTATATATTCTTTTCATTGAATCACCCCTTGATTTGTCTATAGCCAATTCTATTTCTCTTAGGTTTTCCATACCACGTTTTATCTACATACTTATACCAAGTATACTGACCAATAATATCTTTTGTCCAATATCCAGAATTATATCCTCCACTAATTAATTTCCCCGTAGAATAATCAAATATAGTTCCTCCATCCCATGCAACTATATATTGGTTAATTGTCATACGCAGCTTAAATGCATATGCTAAATTATATACATCAGGATTTCCACTATTACATGTGCTAAAAGTTAGCCATTCCATATTTTTCCAATTTAAATCATTAACAGTATAGTCCCCGTCTTTGGCATATATACCACCTCCATCTTCAAAATAGAAATAGCTTTGTGCAGAGCCATCATCTTTATCTCCAGTGATACTACCATGAGCAATTATAACTACCTCTTCTATGGATACTTCATATCCATCTAAATCATATCCTACGCGCTTATTCCATACTTCCTTAAATTCCCATGCACTACTAACACCAAATACCTGTACATTAGTACCCCATGTTTTTTCTAATTGTTTTTTTCTTATTTCAGCCTCATCAGCCATAGTATGTTTACCATCACCACTATCAGCATTTTTATCATATATTATAAATGAATCTAGTCCCAACGGATCTACATACATCATAGGATTACCACTACAATACATATACCAATTCAACCCGCTTTTTGCAGGGTCTTCCGAGATAAATCTACCCATGCTCGGGTCATAATACCGATTCCGCAGATAGATTAACCCTGTTTCGCTGTCGTAGTACTCTCCGCAGTAGCCGAATGGGTCAGGGGCGTCGCCTTGAAGTTGATTGCCGTATGCATCATAGTCAAGTCTGCCTGTGCTGTCGGCACTGCCTATGACATTGCCGTGATAGTCCTTGAGGTATGATGTTACTATGTTTCCATGCTTTCTTGTATGCACGCCCGTCAATATCATTAATATATATCTCTCGTCCGTATGTATCTGTTATTTTTGTCAGGTCTGCGTAGCTTTCACCATATTCATATTGGTTATTTTTAAAATATTTTGTATCTATAATTATACAGTTTTTCTATATCTCTACATTCAATATCATCAATGACAATTTTTTTTATTGTATCAAATTTTATCATATTCTCGCCATCTTTTTCTCCATAATCATCAATTTCTAAAACATTTAGGCCGTCATCACATTCTGTTATGAATCCCCTGATTTCTTCACCATTTAAGAAAGATATTGCTATTATATGCTCTTTATTAATAGCCATTTTTATTAAATTTTCAAAAACATCTTCATATTCATCTACAATAATAAAATCATTAGCATCATATGACTGCAACAAGGCAATCTTTTTTAGGTATTTACTATTTGTTTCTATCCGAAGTATATCATCAACATATATTCCAGAAAAACCATCATATTCACCATGAATACCTACATTAATGACCATGAGTTTGTCATCTGTTAGTTTGCGAATGTACCCCACCATGAAACTTTCTGTGTTGCACTCATCTGAATAAATTGCAACGAGTTCGTTATTATTAATCACATTAATCAATTTTGAACGCATATATATTCCTCCCATACTCAAGGTTTCTTTTTATTAGATCTGTTTTTCCATCCAGGTTTTTTACTTGCTTTACTTGGTGCACGCCCGTCATATCGTATGTATAGGTGCCGGTTGTACCTTGTTCTGTCTTGGTTGTTCTGTTACCTCTCAAATCATAGCTGTAATTATGTCCGAGATAGTATATTTTTTTACTTCAGACATAACTTCATTTGTATTTTTACAATAAATTAGATAATTCATATGATGATGTGGCTGAATTACTATTTCTTTGTTCGGTATAAAAATAGCGTAGTCTGAAACATTTGTAAAACCACCTATACTTATTCTGCTTAACCAAAGAAGTAATTCATCTTTGTTCATTGCAATCGCCTTATTTGTACTTACTTTTAAGGATAAGGAATTTAATAGTTTTTTCATTTCATCATAAACATCTTTACATACATCATTGTCTATGATCTTTAACTTATATTTGCACCTGTAAACTGGAGCAATATATGACACTTTAAAATCCATGTTATGTATCCAGGAAGTCAAGAAATCCACCATATTCTTTGCATCGAAGAAAAAATCAATATATGATGGTGTTTCATTTCTTCTCTCAGTATCCCATTCCTTTACAAATTGATCCCAATTATTCTTATTGTAGATATCTATGATGCTATTTTTGTTTTCTAAACATATTTTAGATGAGAGCAATAACTCATCATATTCTTTTCTATTTATTACAAACATCTTCCTCTCCCTGATTGTCATATTTTCGTTTTATAACAACATCAATACCATTCTTACCCGGCAGTGTTAAATCGGTTTGCTCAATTACAACGCTGTTATTTATCTGCATAATCTTCAGAAACCAAAAAAGTGCGTAACCGAAGTTACGCACCGAAACACATAGCTTCGATTCAGTACCGCATACACATTTAATGTATGTTTAATTTATTTTACCATATTTCTACTTTTATTACAAGCTTTTTTGTGGCGGATAACCTTTAATTGTATATTATAGCTATATGTTTCGGAATATATTCGTATAATTTGCCCTTAATATATTGAACTGTCCTGGATTCCCATACAAACAATATCTTTTTTCGGAATCTGCCGGCGTGCCGTAAAGCATATTATGTTGATTTGAAACGGAATTAGTCAATTTAAATTAAAAATAATAAAAATTGTGTGAAAAATGAATAAAAAAGGTGTTTTTTCATATAAAGTCTTGCTAAACCTAAAAATGTAGTGTATAATAAAAAAGATAAAAAAATATCAGGAGGGGTTATTAAATGAAACTCAAAGGAAAAGATTTTATTTTAGGATTCCAGCATTTATTTGCAATGTTCGGCGCAACGGTACTTGTTCCTGTTTTGACGGGTTTAAGCGTTTCGGCAACATTGCTTTTTGCAGGAATAGGTACTTTATTGTTTCACATATTGACAGGTCGCAAGGTTCCCGTATTTTTAGGTTCATCATTCGCATTTCTCGGCGGTTACTTTGCAATAGCAGAGCTATGCCAAAACTCAGGCATTGACAATTTCTCGGCATACGCAGGCGTTGGTGTTGCTTGTGCCGGACTTGTATATGTAGTGATTGCAATTTTGTTCAAGGTTTTCGGTGCAGGACGAGTTATGAAATTCTTCCCGCCCGTTGTTACAGGCCCTATCATCATCGCAATCGGACTTACACTTTCAAGCAGTGCTATTAGCAACTGTTCATCAAACTGGATAATTGCGTTGGTAGCAATTGCTGTTGTTATCATCTGTAATATTTGGGGTAAAGGTATGGTAAAGATTATTCCCATACTTCTCGGTGTTGTTGCATCATATGTGGTTGGTATTTGCATGGGACAGGTTGATTTCACAGCCGTAAAAGAAGCGGCATGGATTGGACTTCCCGTTGCATCAATAAACGAAACAGCATTTTCGCTGTTTAAAAACTGCAACACATCAGTTCTTATAACATCAATTCTTACAATTATGCCTATATCACTTGCAACAATAATCGAGCATATCGGTGATGTTTCGGCGGTCAGCTCAACGGTTGGCGAGAACTTTATCGCAAAACCGGGCTTGCACAGAACTCTTCTTGGTGACGGTCTTGCTACTACACTTGCAGCATTGTTTGGTGCACCTGCTAACACTACATACGGCGAGAACACAGGCGTACTTGCTCTTACAAAGGTTTATGACCCCAAGGTTATCAGACTTGCGGCAATATTCGCTGTTATTCTGTCATTCTCACCTAAATTTGCTGCTATCGTCAGTGCTATGCCGGCTGCAACAATGGGCGGTATCTCGCTTGTTCTTTACGGTATGATTTCAGCAGTCGGTGTAAGAAATGTCGTTGAAAACCAGGTTGATTTCTCAAAGTCAAGAAATATTATCATCGCCGCACTTATCCTTGTGCTTGCAATCGGTGTTAAGTTCGGAACAGGTGATGCTGAAGCTGTTGTATTCCAGATTTCTCAGGTTACAATCAGCCTTTCGGGAATTGCAGTTGCCGCTATAATCGGTATTTTGCTAAATGCAGTTCTCCCCGGCAAAGACTATGTTTTCAAAGAGGATGAAAACAAAGGTACAAATACAGGCGTTAGCTTTAAGGTTTGATTAAATTTATTTGCCGCAAAATACGGCAGAACGGAGGATAATATGTCAAAGGTATTCGTAATGGACCACCCTCTCATTCAGCATAAAATTACAATGTTGAGAGATGAGTCTACAACAACAAAGGATTTTCGTGAGCTGGCAAACGAAATTGCTATTTTGATAGGCTATGAAGCAACAAAGGACCTTGAGCTTGAAGATGTTAAGGTTAAAACTCCTATATGTGAAACAACTGGAAAGGCTATCGGCAAGCAGGTTGCTTTAGTCCCTATTCTTCGTGCAGGGCTTGGAATGGTTGATGCTATTATGACTCTTATTCCTGCAGCAAAGATTGGTCATGTTGGTCTATACCGCGCCCCCGAAACTCACGAGCCTGTTGAATACTACTGCAAGCTCCCCAAGGATTTGGAGGACAGACAAGTTCTTGTTCTTGACCCGATGCTTGCAACAGGCGGCAGTGCCGCAGCGGCTATCAACTTTATTAAAAAGAGAGGAGCAAAAAAGATTAAGCTTCTTAATATAATTGCCGCTCCCGAGGGCGTTGAGGCTGTTAGTAAAGCACATCCCGATGTTGATATATACATCGGCTCGCTTGATGAAAAGCTTAACGAGCATTGCTATATCGTTCCCGGACTTGGGGATGCCGGTGACAGACTTTTCGGTACGCTTTAATTGGGCTAAAAAAGAGAACTCAAAAAGGAGTTCTCTTTTTTAGTTCCATTTTTTAGACACGCAACGGGGTTATTTAGTGCTATCTCCCCTCACACAAAAAAACAATATCGCGCGAAATCGTGCGATATTGTTTTTTATTATACAAAGCAGGCAAGCTTTTAAATTACCATACTCTTACTGCTCCTGCATATCTTGCAACACGGTATGTTGAGTTGATTGATGAAATCTTAACAACATCACCCGTCTGCGGAGCATGAATCATATTTCCGTTACCTACATAGATACCTACATGGGATATTCTTCCGCCGTTACCAAAGAATACCAAGTCACCCGGTTGCAAGTTTGCACGGCTTACGGGAGTACCCGCACCCTTCTGTGATGCCGCAACTCTCGGTACCGAGATACCGTTCTGACGGCATACATACTGAACAAGACCACTACAGTCAAAGCCCTTCGGACTTGTTCCGCCCCATACATATGGAACGCCAAGATACTTCTTAGCTGTATTAACCAACGCTTGTCCTCTTCCTGCCACACTTGATGATGCAGATGTTGAGCTTGTCTTTGTTTCTGATGACGAATATCCCATAGCTGCCAGGCGTTCACTCTCTTTTTTCTTTAGAGCGGCTTGTCTTTCAGCCTCTTCACGCTCTGCTGCAGCCTTTTCTGCGGCAACCTTCTTAACAGCGGCGTGAACTTCGTTCTTTGTTACCCATTCACCTGTTATGTCAAGCCCGGAGTTGATTACATAGCCTTCTGTGTAATCACTGCCGTATAAAATCTTGATATAATCATTCTGTGTATCAATAACGATAACCTCATCACCGCCGTTGATTGTGCCGATGCTTGACGCATTCTCACTTCCTGCGGTTCTTACAATCAAACCGTTATCTGATGTTACTTTCGCTTTTTTATAATGGTCATACTGCTTTGCCGCAGTTTCAGCCTCTGCCTTGTTAAGAGTTACAAGCTCTTTTTTTACATAGCCCGACTTACCGTTAACCATTACCTTGTACCAACCCTCTGTACTCTCAAGTACCTCAAGGCTGTCGGCACCGCTCATTGTGCCTATAGTTTCTGCCTCGTCACCCGGTGCTGCTTTCAAATCAGCTGTACCCGTAACCTTGGCAAATCCTTCTGTTAGTGAACTTTTTTCAGCTATCGCTTGTTCTGTAGCCTCATCCTCGGCCTGGGCTTCCGCCTCGGCATCGTCCTCTGTGTTTTCTATGGTCATACTTTTAACGCTGTTTGCAGTGCTGAGTTTCATATCTCTTTCCAGCTTTTGTGCAGACATATCCGACACCTGAAAAAAGCTAAGCGTTCCTACCATTGCAACAGAAACTATCGCCATGATAGTGTGCTTTAAATTCCTCATTAAAATAAACCTCCTACTTGTAATTTCAGCAGATTAACATATGTGTTACGAAGTTTTCACAAATGTTACTGAATTATTACAAGTCACATTATACACCTTTTTACAATAGTTGTCAACCCTTTTTCATAAAAAATATTAGTTTTTTGTAATCTTAATGCAATTTTGCTGAAACATTTCGTAACAAAGTTGTAATAATTACCGATATTACACATAAAATTCGGCAATTTGGAGGTTATTTCCTGATATTTTATAGTGTTCTGAGGTGTTTGGGGTAGTGATTTTTTACAATATTATTACTTCCCTTGCCCCAGCCAAGTGCCATATTATCCGCCATAACAACGCACCAACCGTTCGTATTGCCCTCGATTGTTTCGCCATGCATATATTTTTCGGTCAGCTCCGACTCTAATGGTATTTCTACCTTATTAATATATAAATCACTATCCAACGCATGAGAAAGTGCGTGTGAGGGCTCAAATCTGTTACGCTTTACTATACCCAGATGTAAACCACAACGAACAACCTTTAATTTATCAATATCAATTTTCTCCGGTAACAAATACAGATTATCACCAAACAGTACAAACTCTCCGTCAAGCCTTGTTGCCAATGCCTTTTTCTCAAACTCACGATATAATTTAACGGCGTCATACAGTTTTGCATCAGGGTTTTGATTTTTCTTCTTTTTCTCTGTCGCCTGTTCATTCTCCTCTGTACGCCGCAGCAACGCCATAAAATGCCCCTCGCCCTTATGCTTATGCGGAAATACCCGGCGGCACTTCTCCATGCCCTCGCCAATGCCACTTGACAGCATATCAAGCCCCTCAATCTCACAAAGCTCCATGCCGTATTTATCAAGCATATATTTCACAACCATTTCGTTCTCATCATATGAGAATGTGCAGGTTGAATACATTATATATCCTCCGCATTTGAGCATTTTATATGCATCGTCAAGGATATTTTTTTGCCTTACGGCACACGACAGCGTATGATTTTCGCTCCACTCCTCAACGGCTTGCGGTTCTTTTCTGAACATTCCCTCGCCCGAGCACGGTGCATCGACTATTATCCCGTCAAAAAAGCCCTCAAACCTTTGAGCAAGCCGTGTCGGTGCTTCGTTTGTGACAATGGTATTTTTAAGCCCCATTCTTTCGACATTTTCCGACAATATTGCGGCACGCTTTGGAATTATCTCGTTTGACACAAGCAGACCGCTATTGCCCATTCTTGCGGCAATATGAGTTGTCTTACCGCCCGGTGCGGCACACAAATCAAGAATACGGCAGCCCTCGCTTATTGGCAGCCCGACCGCTACCGCCATTGCGGACGGCTCCTGAAAATACACAGCACCCGCCGCATGGAAAGGATGACTTCCGCTTATTCTGCCGTCTTTAACATAATACCCGTCCTCGCACCACGAAATTTTCTCCATATTGGAAAACAGCGTCCTGTCGGTGCATTTAAGCGGATTTATCCGCACGCCCTTGTTTATCTCCGTATTATATGACTCCAGGAACTCGTCATATTCATCACCCAAGAGTGTTTTCATTCTGTTTTCAAAATCCTGCGGCAGTATCATAGCGAATTTGTCCTTTCCTTGATATAATAAGCTCATTATACACTATATCTGTGTTTTTTTCAATCTTTTTTCGCTAAAATCGAAAAAAAGGGTTGACATTTTACAGGATTTATGATATTATAGTTACCGTTATTAATGCCGATGTGGTGGAATTGGCAGACGCGCTGGACTCAAAATCCAGTGGAGTAAAATCCGTATCGGTTCGACCCCGATCATCGGCACCACGAATGCCCGCTCATCAGAGCGGGCATTTTCTTATATTATAAAAAAAGGGCGTGAATCTATGAAAAAGCTGTTAATTGTTGTGGATATGCAAAATGATTTTATAAACGGGGCATTGGGTACGAAAGAGGCAGAGAGCATCGTGACCGCCGCCGCCGAAAAGATAAAAAACTTTGACGGTGATATATTTGCAACCCTTGACACTCATTTTGAAAATTATCTCCAAACGAGCGAGGGCAAGAATTTGCCCGTTCCACATTGCATAAAGGGTACGGACGGTTGGGAGCTTAACAGCACCATTCTTGCGGAGCTTGAGAAAAAAGGCTATCAGAAAATTGAAAAAAATACATTTGGCTCAACGGATTTGCCCAAACTAATAAACGAAAAGTATGACGCTTCGGATATTACAATAGAGCTTATCGGACTTTGCACCGATATATGCGTTGTTTCAAATGCGTTATTGCTAAAAGCAAGCTTTACCGAAACACCGATAGCAGTTGACTCGCTATGCTGTGCAGGCGTTACGCCCGAAACGCACACCGCCGCATTAAAGGTAATGGAAAGCTGCCAAATCAGCATTAAATAAGGAGGATTTATGCAATGTTTAATGTAGAGAAAATCACAAAGGATTGTGTGGAATGGATAAGAGAGTTTTTTGACAAAAACGGCAAGGGCTGTAATGCTATAGTCGGTATATCCGGCGGAAAGGACAGCTCGGTTGCCGCCGCACTATGCGTCGAGGCATTGGGCAAGGACAGAGTTATCGGCGTTTTGATGCCCTGCGGCAAGCAGCACGATATAGATATGGCATATATGCTTGTTAATCATTTGGGTATCAAGCATTACGAAATAAATATTGAGTCAGCCGTAAACGGGCTTAAGGAGAGTATGCCGTTCGAGCTATCAGAACAGAGCGTTACAAACCTACCGCCAAGAGTGCGTATGGCTACGCTCTACGCTGTTGCACAGAGCCATAACGGCAGAGTTGCAAACACCTGCAACCTCTCCGAGGACTGGGTGGGATATGCTACAAGATATGGTGATGCGGCAGGCGATTTTTCTCCGCTGTCACAGTTGACAGTTCAGGAGGTTAAAGAAATCGGTGCTTACCTTGGTCTGCCTGATGTGCTTGTGAACAAAACCCCGATTGACGGGCTTTGCGGCAAAACGGACGAGGAAAACCTCGGCTTCACCTACGCTGTTCTTGACAAATACATCCGAGAGGGCGTTATAGAGGACGAGGAAACTAAAAAGCTTATCGACACAAAGCACAAGAACAACCTGTTCAAGCTTCAGCTTATGCCAAGCTTTATACCCGAAATTTGAGCGTGTGAGGGATAGCTATGGATAGTTTAATCAGAGGAAACAGCACAGACGGCAGTATTCGAGTGTTTGCCGCAATAACTACAGACACAGTAAACGAGGCACACAGGATACACCAAACATCAGCAACCGCATCGGCGGCGTTGGGCAGGCTCCTAACAGCAGGTGCTATATTCGGTGCACAGTTAAAAAACGAAACGGATTCGGTTACATTGCAGATTAACGGTGACGGTCCGCTCGGTATGATGACGGTAGTAACGAACAGTCTTTCGCAGGTTCGGGGATATGTTGAAAACCCGAAGGCGGATTTACCGCCCAACGAAAAAGGAAAGCTTGATGTCGGAGGTGTTATCGGCAGCGGATTTTTAAGCATCATTCGTGATTTGAGCCTTAAAGAGCCGTATATCGGCAGAACTCCCCTTATAAGTGGCGAGATTGCGGAGGATTTGACATACTATTTTGCAAAAAGTGAGCAAATACCGACGGCAATCGCATTGGGCGTGTTGGTTGATACCGACCTTTCGATTAAGGCGGCAGGCGGATATATGATTCAGCTTATGCCTGAAGCAACAGACGAAACAGGCGACAAGCTGACGGAAATTATAGAATCCTTGCCGCCCGTTACGGATATGATAACTAACGGTATGGCAACGGAGGACATTGCATTTGCCGTTACTAACGGATTTGATATGATTCTTGAAACGAATGTTCCCAAGCCGGAATATAAATGCAATTGCTCAAGAGAGAGAATGGAACGAGCATTAGTTTCTCTCGGCAAGAAAGAGATTTCGGATATAATCGAGGAGCAGGGTGAGGCAGAAATGACCTGTCGTTTCTGCGATAATATATATCATTTTGACAAAAATCAGCTGACGGAGCTTATGAACAAGGCAAAAAAATAATCTTGAATAAACGGGAAGGGGTTAATTCTATGGAAAAGCCGACAAAGGTATATATAGTCGTTCCATGCTATAACGAGGAAGCGGTTCTGCCCGAAACCTGCAAACGAATGTTAAAGCTTTTTTCGGATATGTACAGCGGCGGGCTAATTTCCCGTGACAGCCGTATCGTTTTTGTTGATGACGGCAGTAGGGACAAGACCTGGGAGCTTATTTCCGAATTTACCGATAAGCACAGAGAAATTCGGGGTATAAAGCTTGCACATAACGCAGGGCATCAGAACGCACTATACGGCGGATTGATGGCGGTTAAGGACTTATGCGACTGTGTAATATCAATAGATGCGGATTTGCAGGACGATATTGCAGCTATTCCGCAAATGATAGAGAAATTCCGCAATGACGGATGCGAAATCGTTTACGGCGTCAGAAACCGTCGAGATACCGACACATTTTTCAAGCGAACAACCGCACTTGTGTTCTATAAGCTTATGAAGCTTATGGGTGTTGATATGGTGTATAACCATGCCGATTACAGACTGATGAGCAAAAATGCCTTGTCCGCACTCGGCGAGTTTGAGGAACGCAACCTGTTTTTGCGTGGCTTGGTCCCGCTTATCGGGTATAAGTCCGACTTTGTTTATTATGACCGCAGCGAACGGTTTGCAGGCGAATCGAAATATCCGCTAAAGAAAATGCTCTCATTTGCATTTGACGGGATAACCTCGTTTAGCATTAACCCGATACGAATGATTTCGACCGTCGGCGTGCTTGCGTGCATTGTTGCCATTATTATGGCGGCATATGCGATAATACAAAAGGTTCTGGGACGCACAGACGCAGGCTGGGCATCACTTATGTGTTCGATATGGTTTATCGGCGGGCTTCAGCTTTTGGGAACGGGGCTTATCGGCGAATATATCGGTAAAATGTACAAGGAAGTAAAACGCAGACCGAGATATATAATAGAAAAAATCATAGGTGACTGATATGAAAATTTTAAGTATAGTTGTGCCATGCTATAACGAGGAAAAGGCACTCCCCTATTTCTATGATGAAATAAACAAGATTTCAAAGGATATGGGCAGGAAATATCGACTTGAATTTGAGTTCGTTTTTGTTGATGACGGCTCAAAAGATAACACTGCAAACATCTTGAAAAATATGGCGGATACGGACAGTCGGGTTAAGTTCATATCATTTTCAAGGAATTTCGGCAAGGAGGCAGCCCTGCTCGCAGGCTTGCAATACTCAAGCGGAGATTACACCGCCGTTATGGACGCTGACCTGCAGGACCCGCCCGAAATGCTTATAGATATGTATGAGGCACTTACAAATGAGGATTACGATTGTGCCGCCGCAAGGCGTGTTACTCGCAAGGGCGAGCCGAAAATCCGTTCATGGTTCGCAAAGAAGTTCTATAAGCTCATTAACAAGATTTCCAACGCAGATATTGAGGACGGAGCAAGGGATTTCCGTTTAATGAAACGGTGCGTTGTTGACGCAATTCTTTCAATGAAGGAATACAACCGTTTCTCTAAAGGTATTTTCGGCTGGGTTGGATTTAAAACGAAATGGATTGATTATGAGAATGTAAAAAGAGTGGCAGGCGATACGAAATGGTCGTTTACAAAGCTGCTTTTGTATTCCATTGACGGAATTGTTGCATTCTCAACCGTTCCGCTGTCTGTTGCGGCGTTCTTGGGGATTTTATTCTGCTTTATTGCATTTGTGATGATACTTGTTATTATAACAAAAACACTTATTTGGGGCGATCCCGTTGCAGGTTATCCGTCTATGGTGTGCATTATATTCCTGCTTTCGGGCGTTCAGCTGTTCACAATCGGCATTTTGGGGCAGTATATCGCAAAAACATATATGGAAACGAAACACAGACCGCAGTTTATTATAAGAGAAACAAACTGTGCAAAAAACAGATATGAAAAATAAGATAAGTGAAAAGAACAAGTACATCGTATTTCTGTGCTTGACCGTTTTTGCCACATTTTTTGCCGTTTGGACATTTACGGGGAAATGGCCGCTATTGCATCAGCCATACAACTCATATATGCTCCAGGCACAATCGTGGCTGTCGGGGCGGCTTGATATAGCCGAGAATTACAGTCATCTTGAAATTGCGGAGTTTAACGGGAAGTATTACATAAGCTTTCCGCCGTTCCCCTCATATGTGATGCTGCCGTTTGCATTATTGGGATTAACGGATTGCGACGGGGTTATAGCGCTTGTATCGGCAATTGTCGGAGCTGTGTATGCGTTTAAGCTGCTTGATTTATTCGGGATAAAGCACGATCGGGCGTTTATTATATCGCTGCTGCTCACAATCGGCTCAAACTGGCTGTTTACGGCACAGGTTGCATGGGTTTGGTTTATAGCGCAAAATATGGCGTTTACCCTGTCGGTTATGGCTCTATATTATGCACTTTCGGATAAATCCGCCCTCGCCCTTGCGTTTTGGGCGTGTGCGGTCGGCTGCAGACCGCTACAGTTTTTATATCTCCCTGTTATACTTGTCTTGATATACAAGTCAGAAAAACAGAAAAACAACAGCATAACAGTTTTGGAAATTGTTAAAGATAAGTGGAAATGCGT
Source organism: Clostridia bacterium (assembly GCA_036311705.1). Classification (GTDB taxonomy): domain Bacteria; phylum Bacillota; class Clostridia; order UBA1381; family UBA1381; genus Ornithomonoglobus. The sequence goes on along the minus strand of JAXJPK010000099.1, from coordinate 2,115 downwards.
GATTCCAATGGCGGTTATTGCATTATCATATATGGCGTTGAATTACGCCCGATTTGGCAATCCTATTGAATTTGGGCATAACTATCTGCCCGAGTTTACCGAGAACGAGCACGGGCAATTTTCGGTCGTATATTTGATAGATAATCTTAAATGCCTTTTAAGGCTGCCCGGGATTTCGTTTAATGCACCTTGGGAGTACCAGCCGTTCAACGGAACGAATATGTTTATTGTCAGTCCGATATTTGTTATATATGTGATTTACGCCGTCAGGGCGATTATAAAAAATGACTGTGACAGGAAGCTCGTTATTATGCTTGCAGGAGTGATTATTGCAGAGCTTGTTGCTATTGCACTCCACAAGACAATGGGCGGCTCACAGTTTGGGAACAGATACACAAACGACTGTCTGCCGATTGTGTTGTTAAGTATTGCATACACAATACCAAAGCCGGAGAAATACGATAAATTATGCGTTATCCTGCTTGTGTTCGGTATTTGTGTTAATGCCATAGGCTCGGCGTTATACTACGGATAATTCAAACAGAAACAGGATTTGAGGAAATCTGCAATTTTGCAGATTTCTTTTTAAATGCTGTCAAACGGTCGGCACTGTTTTTTTATTCCCTTTGGGGCCTATTCAACTTTTTACATTCCCGTTTTTTTGGCGGTGTTAAATCCCCTCGCCCGTATTGCATTACAACCCCATTGAGGCGGTATAACACAACAAATCGGAGCAACCGTAGGGTGGAGCTTATTGCCACCCGTAAATTTTACTATTACAATTATGGCACAAAAAAGGGACTGCCCGAAGGCAATCCCTTTAAGTTTACATTAAACTGTAACCGTCAATTATTAACCGTTGATGAAGTAAACAACATCTGTAACATCGCCATCAACTTCTCTTACAAATGCCATCATCGGCTCGATATCCTCAGCACCTACAGTTGTCCATGTAACATTTACATTGTCAGCATCGTAAGCTGCTCTGAATATGCTGTCGCTCTGTGACGGAGCACCTGTTGAAACTCTTAGACCCTTATCAGCCTTGTAGCTGTAGTCATATGTGTAAACATTAGCACTCTTTAGTGAGAATACCTCTACATCGTCATTTACATTTGATACATGACTATCGTTTACAGTTGTGAACAACTGAAGAGTATTTGAGCTTGCTGTGTAAACAGGGCCATAATATACATTTACAGGCTTTGAGCTTTCAAGACCCATTTCGATAGTACCAAAGTCGTCTTCTGCAGCTACAACATCTGCAAGCATATCTGCATAATCTTCATCAGGTGTGTAGATTAGCTTAATGCTTTCAGTTGAATCAACATAACCCTCTGAACCTACAACGTAAGCGATTATTGAACCCTCTGCAACGCCAGCCGGAAGAACTGAGTTCTCAACTGAAACCTCGATCTCCTCTTCGCCGTTACGAGCAACTACTAGAGTTGTGCACTTTGTGCCATCGATATCTGTTTCGCTACCTATAGCTGAAACAACTGCCAAAGCACTTTCTGCTCTTAGTGAAGCTGTTCCGCTTGTAATGATAACGAAGTTGTAAACGCCGTCCTTATTTCTGTCGAATACATAACCCTGATAATCAAACTCATCCTCAAATGTATCCATTGACAATGTGCCAACAGTGTTGTTTGATGCATATGAGCTTAGGTCAACAAACTTTGTTGTTGTGTCTGCAATTGTGTATGAGCCAAGCTTTGATGTTGCTTCCTTGTATGTCAATGTAGCGCTTGTTTCAGCATTAGCAGCATTTACCTTTGTTGTGTACTTAAGCTTACCGCTCGGTACTGAATACTCGATTACTGCATTCTTAACATTAGCCATAGCAACTGACTTTGAAATCAAAGTTGTGTCATTCGGAAGTGCTGTTGCACTACTGTTAACAACCTGCTTGTAGATTGCAAGAGCTGAAGCCTCGTCCTTAACCTCGTACTTCTCTACCTTGCCTTCGCCGTTAACAACTGAAGCTGTTATTGTCTCACCGTCAGCGTCTCTGTACATATTTACAACAACGCCGATGTTCTTTGTTGATGTACCCTCTTCGTATGTTACTACATAGCCAAAGGCATCAATGAATAGTGTATATTCCTTATTAAG
>JAXJPK010000098.1:0-8306 GCA_036311705.1 Clostridia bacterium | reverse complement strand
GACTACCGCATTTCGAGTGCGGCCCGTTATGACCACTTCGATACTCCTCCACGCAATCTGTCCGAATACATCCGCGTTAACGAACAATACCTATTCTACCACATATTTATCCGGTTGTCAAGAATTTTTTTAAAAAATAAGAAAAAAATAAAGATTTGTTGTATGAATGGTTAAAACGGATTTTTTTTTGATAAAAGCTTGAAATTTGAACATAAAAATGATATAATGTTAAATAAGTATAAATTTTTTTAAATTAAGTTATTTGGGATAAAAAATAGATTTTACAATGGGGAAAAATATGATTCGTAAGGTATGGAAGTTCAGAAATGAAAAGCTAACTGCGGCGGCAGTTCAAAGTGCGGCAAAAAACTGCGGTGTGCCGCAAATAATTGCCAATATTTTGCTTAACAGAGGTGTACCTGAATCAGAGTTTAAGGCTTTTTTGTCAAAGTCAAAGCAGGGGATTATAAATCCGCTTTTGATGCTTGATATGGAAAAGGCGGCGGACAGAATTATAAAGGCATTGGAAAATAACGAAAAGACTGTTATTTACGGCGACTATGATGTAGACGGAATAACATCAACCGTTTTGTTATATCAGTTTTTAAAAGAGCTTGGTATGAATGTCGAATATTACATACCCGACCGAATTGATGAGGGCTATGGTATAAATATTATGGCAGTTAATAAGCTTATCAAATCGGGCGTTAAATTACTTGTAACTGTGGATTGCGGAATTACTGCTATTGGTGAGGTTGAGTTTGCAAAATTGCAGGGTATGGATGTTGTGATAACCGACCACCACACCTGTAAAGAACGGATTTCCGAAGCTGCGGTTGCGGTTGTAAATCCCAAGCGTGAGGATGACGAGTATGAATTTGACGCTTTAGCAGGTGTTGGTGTTGCATTTAAGCTTGCTTTGGCAGTGGCAATGAAGTTGGGAAAGAACACAGGAGATTGCTTTGACAGATTTTGTGATTTAGCAGCGATAGGTACGATAGCAGATGTTGTGCCGTTGTCGGGTGAAAACAGAATTATTGTTCAAAAAGGACTTGATGCAATGTCAAATCCCAGCCGTTGCGGCGTTAAAGCGTTGCTTGAGGTTGCAGGCGTTGGGGATAAAAAGGTTACTACGGGTACTATCGCATTTGCGGTAGCACCGAGAATAAATGCGGCAGGCAGATTAGGAAATGCCAAGGTTGCGGCAGAGCTTTTATTAACAACGAATATGGATGATGCAAGGCGTATTGCATCTGAGCTTGACGCACTCAACAAAGACCGACAGGCAACAGAGCTTGAAATTAACAACGAGGCAATGCAGATGATTGCCGAGGACAAGGATTTTGATAAAAAGAAGGTTATTGTTCTTGCAAAAGAGGGCTGGCATAACGGAGTTATCGGCATTGTGGCGTCAAGGATTACGGAAATTTTCTACAAGCCATGTATATTGATTTCGCTCAATAAAGGTACGGGAAAGGGCAGCGGTCGGAGTATCGCAGGCTTTAATCTATTTGACGCACTGAACGAATGTGATGATTTACTGACAAATTTTGGCGGACACGCTATGGCGGCAGGGCTCGGCATAAGTGAGGAGAATATAGATGCGTTTACAGAAAAAATAAACAAATATGCAAAGGATGTATTAACACCTGATGATATGGTACCAGTAGTCAAGATTGACACTGTATTAAACGGCTCAAATCTAAACATAGAAACATCAAGAATGTTATCAGCATTGGAGCCGTACGGAATGGGTAACGAAACACCTGTTTTTGCGGTAAAAGACGCACGGGTTTTAGCTGTTTCTGCCGTAGGTGCGGAAGGCAAGCATATCAGAATGCAGATTGAAAAGGACGGTATCCGAATTAACTGTATCGGATTCGGAATGGGAGAGTATGCGAATGTTATTGAACCATATACCGATGTTCATTTAGCTTTCAAGCTGGATATAAATAATTTCAAGGGAAATGAAACCGTACAGCTTGTATTATTGGATATAAAAGCTGCAAATACGGCGGCAAAACCGTGATGGGGGGGATTGTTATGACACATATTGACGAAAATGCGATACTTGCACCGGAGAAAATCCCACAGAGACAGATAAAGGATACTGATGAGCTTGTTGCAGAAATAATTGAGAATGTAAAAACATACAGTCCCGGCTCAAATACGGATATGATATATGTTGCTTACAGATTTGCAAAATCACTGCACACCAACCAGAAAAGAAAAAGCGGAGAGCCGTATATCACACACCCCGTTGAGGTTGCATATATTGCATCACAGCTTTCGCTTGATGTATCAACCATTACGGCGTGCTTGCTCCATGATGTGGTTGAGGATACGGGCTGCACATATGAGGATGTTAAATTGTTATTCGGAGAAACAATTGCGGACTTGGTAGACGGCGTTACAAAGCTTAAACAGATTAAATATTCATCTCGTGAGGAACAGCAGATAGAGAATTTGCGTAAAATGTTCTTTGCAATGTCGAAGGATATTCGGGTAATTGTTATAAAGCTGATAGACAGGCTTCACAATATGCGTACAATGGGCTTTATGCCCCATGAAAAACAGTTGAGAATATCGAAAGAAACGCTTGATGTTTATGCACCGCTTGCACATAGACTCGGTATGTCAAAAATCAAGATAGAGCTTGAGGATTTATGTCTTAAATATCTTGACCCTGTTGCATATGAGGAGATTAGAGAAAACATCAATCTTAAAAAGAGTGCAAGAGATAAGTATATTGCCGACATTATGGAGATTTTTCGTAAAAAGCTCGAAGAGATGCATATAAAAGGCAAGGTTATGGGCAGAGCCAAGCATTTCTACAGCATATGGCGAAAAATGTTTACTCAAGGCAAGACAATGGACAGCCTATATGATTTGTTTGCGGTCCGGGTTATTGTGGACTCGATTGCGGATTGCTATGCAGTTCTCGGAATGGTACACGAAATGTACACTCCTGTTCCGATGCGGTTTAAGGATTATATTGCAATGCCAAAACCGAATATGTATCAGTCCTTGCATACAACCGTTATCGGACCTAACGGTACGCCGTTTGAAATACAAATCAGGACATGGGAAATGCACAAGGTCGCCGAAAATGGTATCGCTGCACATTGGAAATATAAAGAGGGCAAGAGTGGCGAAACAGAGATGGACTCAAAGCTTGAATGGGTTCGTACTTTGCTTGACACGCAGGAGAATATCATTGATACCGATGAATTCTTCAATGCATTAAAATGTGACTTATTCGCCGAGGAGGTATTTGTTTTTACACCCAACGGCAGAGTTGTTGCCTTGCCCGCAAAGAGTACGGTTATTGATTTTGCTTTTGCAATTCATTCAGAAGTAGGATATAAAATGAGCGGTGCGAAAGTCAACGGTAAAATTGTTACAAACAACTATGTTCTTGAAAACGGCGAAATTGTTGAGATTTTGACTTCAAATACACATGGACCGAGCCGTGACTGGCTAAAAATATGCCGTACTGCCCGTGCGAGAAACAAGATAAACCAGTGGTTTAAGCGTGAAAAGCGTGACGAAAACATTGAGGAGGGCAAGGAGCTTATAGAGCGTGAGCTTCGCCGATTTGGTAACACCCATGCACAGTTATTCAAACCCGAATGGGTTTCGATTATTGCTAAACGATATGGCTTTTCAAATATTGACGATTTATATGCCGGTGTCGGCTATGGCGGCGTTACAGCAACAAAGGTTGTAATGCGTCTGCGTGAGGAATGGCTCAAAGAGGTAAGGGAAAAGCAAAAGAGCGAGGGACTTGAGCAGTCCATCGAAAAGGCGGTCGAAAAGGCGAATGACAATCATAAAGCTAAATCCTCAAACGGCGTAATTGTAAAGGGTATTGACAACTGTCTTGTAAGGCTTGCAAAATGCTGCAACCCTGTTGCAGGTGATGAAATAATCGGTTTTATAACAAAGGGCAGAGGCGTGAGCGTTCATAGAGCAGACTGCACAAATGTTAAACCTGTGAACATTTTGCCTGAGGACAGAGCAAGGCTTATTGATGTTGAGTGGGATAATGCTCGTTCAAGCTCATATATAGCAAATGTAAAAATTGTTGGCAAGGACAGAGATGGAATGTTATTGGATGTGACGAATGTATTGGTGAATCTCAAGATACCGTTTAAGTCTGCTAATGCACATGTAACAAAGCAGGGTGAAGCGGTTATACAGGTTGGTATAGAGATAAAGAACACATCCGACCTTGCGTTGTTCACCAAAAAGGTTAAGCAGCTTGAGGGCGTAACGAGCGTCACAAGAATTATTCAGTAAAACAGCATGGAGGCTGAAATGGAGAAAACAGAGGTAAAAATCACAACGGAGTTCATAAAGCTTGACCAGCTTTTAAAGTTTGCGGGAATAGCATATTCGGGAGCTGAAGCGAAAGATATGGTAATAAACGGATATGCGTCCGTAAATGGTGAGGTATGCACCATGCGTGGTAAGAAAATACGACCGGGTGATGTGGTGATGCTTGATTTCGAGGACGATTCGTTCGAGATTGATGTGTTGTAATGTTTGTTAAAAAATTAGCTTTAAGGAATTTCCGTAACTATGAGGAGGAGAGTATCGAGTTTTCGCCTCTAACCAATATTATTTACGGAAACAATGCACAGGGTAAGACGAACATATTAGAGGCTGTGTATTTATTTGCACAGGGCAGAAGTCATCGTGCTAAAACAGACAGGGAGCTTGTGAGGTTCGGATGTGATTTTGCGGCATTATCAATAGATTTTGAGGATAACAAACGGGAATATACCGGGAAAATGCAAATACTCAAAAATGGTCGGAAAGCCGTAAATATTAACCATGTAAATATAACGAAACTGAGCCGACTTATGAACTACTTAAATGTCGTTATGTTCTCGCCCGAGGATTTAAATATAGTCAAAGGCTCCCCAAACATACGCAGGAGATTTATGGATAGTGCCATAAGTCAGCTTTATCCGTCGTATTTGGCGTCGCTTATAGAGTATAACAGAGTGCTTAACGAAAAAAATAGTCTTTTACGGACTATGAAAATAAAGGGTATATCAAAGGATGAAACCCTTTGGATTTGGAATGACCGTCTTGCAGAGCTTTCAACAAAGATTATGGAGATGCGATATAGCTTTTCGGACGGTATATGCAAGTTCGCAGCCACCATACAAGAGGATATCTCAAGCGAGAGACTGACATCTTTATATTTACCGAACATCAAAGCAGACGGACTGACAAAGGACGATATTTTTAGTTTCTTAAACGAGCGTTCATCGAGGGAAATTGATGCGGGTGCGTCACTTTACGGCATCCAGCGTGATGATATCGAAGTGTCGGTAAATGGTAAAGAGGCAAAGCTCTTTGCGTCACAGGGGCAACAAAGGACTGCTGCCTTGAGTATGAAAATTGCTCAATCCGAGTATATAAACGAGGTTAAAGGCGAATATCCCGTATTGCTGCTTGATGATATAATGAGCGAGCTTGATATAAAACGGCGAATGTATCTATCAGAGCGAATTCGTGATAAACAGGTACTTATTACCTCCACAGATACGGATTTGTCACACAATGATACGGGTACAAAGCTGTTCAGGATAGAAAATGGGACGGTGATATAATGTTCTTAAGAATAAGCAACGATTTTGTTGTTCCCAAAAACGAAATAATAGGAATATTTGATATGGATAATACTACTGTTTCCCGTCAGGGCAGAGATTTTCTGCCAAATGCGGAACGCAGTGGGAATTTAATATATTCTGCCGATGATTTGCCAAAATCATATGTTGTAACGGAGCGGGATGGACAAATGAAGGTGTATTTATCGTCGTTCTCGTCAAAAATTTTGATAAGTCGTGCAAAGTCATCGGAAATGCTGATATAGTAAAAAACCGAAAGGAAGAAAGAATAAATGAGCGAAAATAATGCTGTAGAAACAAAATATGATGAAAACCAAATACAGGTTTTGGAGGGTCTTGAAGCGGTAAGAAAGAGACCGGGTATGTATATAGGCTCGGTGTCGCTTGCAGGATTGCATCATCTTATCTATGAGATTGTAGATAACTCTATAGATGAGGCACTTGCAGGTCACTGCGACTGCATAACCGTAACGCTTAACCCCGATAACACAGTAACCGTAATAGATAACGGACGAGGAATCCCTGTCGGAATACACCCCACAGAGGGAATACCCACTGTTCAGGTTGTATTGACAATCCTTCATGCGGGAGGTAAGTTCGGCGGCGGCGGATATAAGGTGTCGGGCGGCTTGCACGGTGTTGGTTCGTCTGTTGTAAATGCGTTATCGGAAAGACTCGAGGTTGAGGTTTCCGACGGTGAGCATATCCATTATCAGAGCTATGAAAGAGGTAAGCCGACTTGTGAGTTGAAAATTATCGGCGATACGGATAAAACGGGTACAAAAATAACATTTTTGCCTGATGCCGAGATTTTTGAAACTCTTGATTTTGACTATGATATTTTGCTTAAAAGATTGAGAGAACAGGCATTCTTGAATAAGGGCGTCAGAATTATATTCTCCGATAAGCGTACGGCAGAGGAGAGAACGGAGGAGCTTTATGCCGAGGGCGGTATAAAAGAGTTTATAAGCTTTTTGAATACCAATAAAGACCCGATCCATGATGAGATTGTGTATTTTGAGGCAAAGCGTGGCGATGATATGGAGGTTGAGGTTGCAATGCAATATACAACCTCATATTCGGAAACCATATTGAGTTTTGCCAACAACATCCATACCATAGACGGTGGTATGCATGAAACGGGCTTCAAATCGGGCTTGACTCGTGTATTGAACGATTATGCAAGAAAGTATAAGCTGCTTAAAGAAAAGGACGATAACCTTTCAGGTGAGGACACCCGTGAGGGCTTAACGGCTGTAATAAGCGTTAAGGTTGCCGAAGCACAGTTTGAGGGACAGACAAAGACAAAGCTGGGAAACAGCGGTGCAAGAACGCTTGTTGAAGGTGCACTTAATGATAAGCTTGAGGCATTTCTTGAGGAAAATCCTAAAATAGCAAGAACGATAATAGAAAAGACGGTAAGTGCGTCAAGAGCAAGAGAGGCGGCTCGCCGTGCAAGAGAAGCTTCAAGAAAGAATTCGAACGCAAACAATTCATCACTGCTCGGAAAGCTTGCGAGATGTACTGATGAAGGTGCTGACTATGCAGAGCTGTTCATTGTCGAGGGTGACAGTGCGGGCGGAAGTGCAAAACAGGGCAGACACAGAAGATATCAGGCAGTTCTACCGCTGTGGGGAAAAATGCTTAATGTTGAAAAATCGAGAATAGATAAAGTGTATTCTAATGAGAAGCTTTTGCCCGTTATTCAGGCTTTGGGTGCAGGAATAGGCGAGGACTTCAATATAGATAACCTAAAATACGGCAAAATTATTATTATGGCGGATGCCGATGTCGACGGTGCACATATCAGAACATTACTTCTGACATTTTTCTTTAGATATATGCGTCCCTTAATAGAGGGGGGACACATATATATTGCTCAGCCGCCGCTATACAAGGTCTATAAAGGCAAGAATAAGGATGTGGTTGAGAGGTTCGTTTTTGATGAGGATGCTCGTGATGCAGCGATTGCAGAGCTTGGCAAGGGTGCAAAGGTGCAGAGATACAAGGGTCTTGGTGAGATGGACCCCGCAGAGCTTAAAGAAACAACAATGGACCCCGAAAAACGAACACTGCTTCGTGTAGATATGGAGGATGCCATTGAGGCAGACAGGATATTTACGATTCTTATGGGCGAAAAGGTTGAGCCTCGCCGTGAGTTTATTGAGGAAAATGCACAGTATGTTTCAAATCTTGATATTTAAAATGTAAGTATAAATCACCGCCTCGTTTTATATAATAAACGAGGGGTGATTTTTTTGTGTTAAAGCACGGAATATTATTTGGATTGGGCGGTATTTTTTATGTGATAATCGAACTATTGTGGAGGGGAAATTCACATTGGAGTATGTTTGTTTTGGGTGGATTGTGTTTTTTGATTATCGGATTAATAAACGAACAAAGTCGAGGAAAAATTCCTTTGATTTTACAGATGAGTATATCCGCCGTTATCATAACCGTACTTGAATTTTTTACAGGGTACATTGTAAACATCAGGCTTGATATGAATGTATGGAACTATAGCGATTTGCCGTACAACATAATGGGACAGGTATGCCTTTTATATACGATTTTGTGGTTTTTTCTATCACTACTGTGCATTATTGCTGACGATTGGTTAAGATACCGATTATTCGGAGAGGAAAAACAAAAATATAGGAT
>JAXJPK010000097.1:0-13112 GCA_036311705.1 Clostridia bacterium | reverse complement strand
TTCTTCTCCCCATTAATTATTAGCATTAACTTTATCCTTGCTGAAATACACTCTTAAATCTTTACTTTCCTCAGGAATTCCATAAACCTGTAGTGCAACGACAATGTCGCCACCGCCTGTTGTGTTAGTTTTGTTTTCCCAATAATTTCCCTGTGTACCGCCGCCATATTCAATATTTATGGCACCCAGGAACTCCGAACCGTCAGCAGATACCAGTTTTACCGACTTATACTCGCTGAAACCATCGGCAGAAATAAATTTTGCAAAATTCTTTCTATATACGTGCTGATCACCACTTATATATAAAATCGGGTCAACAACCGCATCCGCAATCGCATCCTCGGGTGAGCCTGCCGCACCGCCAACAACGAAATTTACAGATTTGCTGGTTCCGTTCGCATTTCCGAATGTTGCCTCATAATAGCCGTTAGATGTACCGTTTTTCATTAAGAAACCCACAGCATCATCAAAGCCGCCACTGTTCTGGTTGACATATACAACATTTGAATTGTCAGTAGCCGTAATCGGCGTTTTATCAAGCTCTGCAATCTTTTTTATAATTACTGTAGTATATCCGTATGTCGCGGTCTTTACTGTATTGGTTGTTCCGTAATAAATATCGTCAATATTCACTCCCGAACCTGCTGCCAATGCCATATAGTTTGCAGAGAGAAGTGCAGAAACCGCAAGAACTCCTGCAATAATCTTTTTCATAGCTGTTTCCTCCATATATTATTACTTTCAATGGTGTGCAAATAGTGCACATACCCCCATTAACCTTATCATAATACAAGTATAACACAGTTGTTTCCATTTTGCAAGTGTTTTTTTATTTTTGTACAATTATCCCAAAACAATCGTTACTGTTTTGGGCAAAAATCAAGTTCGGGCTGTTTTACGCTGACTTTTGTTCCCTCAAGGACAGATGAAGTTATAAAAGAGTTACCGCCTATAGTAACATTTTTCCCGATTACCGTTTCTCCGCCAAGAATCGTAGCCCCCGAATATATTGTTACATTGTCCTCGATGGTCGGATGACGCTTTACGCTCTTGAGCTTTTGTCCGCCTCTGGTTGATAATGCACCAAGTGTAACGCCCTGATAAATCTTTACATTATCGCCTATTACAGTTGTTTCTCCTATAACTATTCCCGTGCCGTGATCTATAAAGAAATACTTTCCTATCTTTGCTCCCGGATGTATGTCTATTCCCGTAAGAGAATGGGCATGCTCCGTCATAATTCTCGGAATAAGCGGTACTCCAAGCATATGTAATTCGTGTGCTATACGATTCACAGTGATTGCATAAAATCCGGGGTATGTAACGACAATTTCCTCTCTGTTATACGCCGCCGGATCTCCATCAAATGCCGCAGAAACATCTGTTTCGATATATTCACGGATTTTGGGGATAGTTTTTAAAAACTCCAAAGCAATTCTCTGCGACTCTCCCTCAATTTCACAGGATGAGGAATTACTGAATGCGTTGTCATACCTAAGGGTTATACCAATCTGCTTTTTAAGATTGTACAACACATCCTCAACAAGCATGGAAACGGTAGATTTCACCGTATATGTTTTATAAGTATCAGGCTTAAAAAATCCCGGGAATATAATCTCCTGAAGCTTAAGCAATATATCTGTTATTATTTTTTTATCAGGCTGATTGGTAATATCAACCTTGTCTATAAACTTATTCTCGCCGTAATCGGCAAAAATGCCCGTCATAATTGACTCAAGTTCTTTTTCTATATATGACATATCCGATTAATCCCCCTCAAAATCCATATATTTTAAAAACAGTTCTTGAAATTCATCATCCATTGCAACAGAAAGCTCCGTGCAAACATTTTTTATGCTATTTAAACACTCCAATGCATTTGGCGTTTCGGAAAATTTAACAGCTCCGCCAAGCGAGCTGTTACCCACAGCCTTATACTTACCCTTAAAGCTTTCGGGGAGAAGTCCGATACTGCACGCATTGTCAATATCAAGCCATTTTCCAAACCCACCTGCAATATACACATTCTCTATATCGGATTTATTCACACCGTATCTTGAAACAGCCAGCTCTATACCCACTCTTATTGCACCTTTTGCAGTCTGTATTTCACGAATATCGGATTGCGTAAACGAAACGCCGTCACAAACGCAATACTGTTCATCTTTTAAAAGTCTTCCGCTGCTGTCCATAATTCCTTTTTTAAGCATCATCGCAAGTAGGTCCACAATTCCTGTTCCGCAGATGCCTACGGGAGTTTTCTCTCCGATAGTTTTCACTGTTCCGTCAACCACCGAAACGCTACAAATTGCCCCCTCGACAGACCCGGTACCGCAGCTTATTCTGCCCCCCTCAAAAGCAGGGCCGCCCGCAGCAGACGCCGTCATAATTCTGTATCTGTTTCCGATAGCAATTTCCGTATTAGTGCCAAGGTCTATAAACAGATTTATATCATCATTCTTATGGAAATCGCACATAAAAAGTCCCGATAGTATATCTGCACCGATAAACCCGCTTATACATGGCAATATTACTTCACTGTCGGAAATCTGTGCCTCCAAAGTCGGAGCGGTGAACGGATACACTCCCAGACTCCTGCAATCGTTCCCGAGATACATATTAGTCATAACAGTATTTGCACTAATATAGCAAATCTCATCTGTTCTGCCGACTGCCTTGACGCTCTCATTAACACCGCTGCGAAGCAAGCCTATAAGTTCATCGTGCTTTCCCAACGCCTGGGCACTTATTCTTGAAAGGACATCTGCACCTATGCGGTATTGCGGATTACGCCGCGTATCAAAAGATTTTAGCTCCCCGTTTTTCAGCCGTGCCGTTGCAATAGTAGTTGTTCCTATATCCACAAACACGCCGCTCGCATTATCGGGAATATACGCATAATCCGAAACAACGCTGTATGCTCCCTCGTGACTGTTTTGCCGTCTTTTACAGTTTTTTACAGTACATTCACAGCATCGACCGAGCTTACAAAATCTATCAATCAATACGCGACACCCCTTTATCAATAACAATCTCTGCCATTTTAATCAATTCATCAGAAACGGTTTTTGGCGACACTATCTTTACCTCTCCGCCGAACATAAAAATCCATGATAAAAACACAGGGCTGATAGCAACTTCAACAGTAACATTAAAGGTTGTTCCGTCCTCTTGCGGTACAAATTTAACATCCTGACCAAACATATCAACTACCGCATTTGTTATATCCTGCGAACAGTTAAGAGTAACCTCCGTAATATCCCCGTCGTACATTCCGAAAAACTTCTTTGTGTATTGAGCCGTGTCAACGCACTTGAACTCTTCCTTACCCTCACGGGGCTTTCCGAGAGTAGCAATAGACATCATTCTGTCAACTCTATAATGACGAATAGCCTCTTCAGTGCTGTCATAAGCAATCATATAGTAATTTTCATTGTTCCAAACCAGTCCCCAGGGGCTAACCTCATATATGCGTCCGTTGTATCTATAAACTCGTCTTTTGTTCTTATCCCAATCGAAATACATAAAGCTTATCTGTGAGTTTTGGGCAATCGCATTATGGATAGAATCAACATTATAATATATGCTCTCGTTGGAGGCTTTTATTCTGTTTGCAACATATACCTGAGAATTTAGCTTTTTTGCAGTATGGACGCTCGTCAGTGTTTCGAGCTTTTTTATCAATTCGGCAGATTTCTTTTTCGTTATAAATCTTGATGCCGCAACAGCGTCAACAAGCATACGGAGCTCTGCCGTTTCAAACTCACGGTCTGCAAGATAATACGAAAACCGTTTATCATGCACAGTAATAATCTCATATCCCAGATCATTAATTGCCTCTATATCCCTATAGATACTCTTACGCTCGGCCGTTATTCCAAGCCCTGAAAGATATTCTATAAGTTCGGAAACGGATACAGTATGGTCTTCGTCCGTGTATTTTTTAAAATATTCAATGATGTAATAAAGCTTCAGCTTTTGATTCTTACTTCTCGGCAATTCGATCGCTCCTCATTCCTGATTTATGTATATTATACCATTACAATGGTTTTTTTGCAATATAAAAAATCTGCAAATCGTTCACAATTTGCAGATTTTAATTTATATCATCATATATCTGTCGATGTCAGCCTCATCTATGTTATAAAGTTTGTTAAGCTTTATGGATACACTCAGCGGTATGTCAACCTTATCTGACTCATACGCCGATAAAGAAAACCTTGAAATCCCAATCGTATTGGCAACAAACTCTTGTGTCATATAATTCTTATATCGCATGCTCTTGTAATTTTTGCCTGTCATACGCCTTTCCTTCAACCTCTTTTGCAGTATTGCATTCAAAACATAAACAGCTGTCTAAGCTTTTGTAGTCCGTCAGTTTGGTAAAAGTTGTACCGTAAACCGCAGCCATTCTTATAGCTGTACTCATCGACACTTCTCTTTCGCCCCGTTCATACGAGGCAAGAGTTCTTGCAGTTATCCCGATGCGGTCTGATGCCTCTTTTCTTGAAAATCCTGCATCTTCCCGAAACTCCTTAAACCTGTTTCCGATACATTGCAATAAAACCTTGTTACTTTCCTTCATGTTTATCAACCCCTTGTCATAATTATGGGTTGATTTTAGCATATTTTTTGACAGTTTTCAAGCAAATAGAAAAAGTTTGTGTACTTTTGTGTCAAATTTTGTCACCTCTTCCACAAACAGCTATAATATTACAGCTTACTATCAGTTATAACAATTATGTATTATCCTTGAATAACACAATTTTTAATATCTATTATTGTTTTTATAAAACGAAAAAAATTTAAAGTGGAAAGATTTTGTGCAAAAACAGCAGATTGTACATTATTCCGGGGCGATTTCCCACAACAACAAAAAGGGTGCCGTTCAAACGGCAGCCCTTTTTTAGCTTCTTATCCTCTTTTTGTTACCCAGTCTTCCTTTACCGTCTGGCGTTCTCTCGCTACTGCGAGAGCGTTATCCGGCACATCCTCCGTAATGGTAGAGCCTGCGGCAGTAAACGCATTCTTGCCCACTTTAACAGGTGAAACAAGGTTTGTGTTACAGCCGATAAATGCATTATCCCCTATAACGGTTCTGTGCTTCTGCTTACCGTCATAGTTTACTACAACCGTACCGCAGCCAAAATTGATGTTTTTACCCACATCCGCATCACCAACATATGTAAGATGTGCAAGCTTTGTGCCATCATCAATATTGGAGTTCTTAATCTCGACAAAGTCGCCGATTTTCACATTCTCTCCAACCACGCAGTTCGGACGCACATACGCAAAAGGTCCGACATTAGTGCCTTTGCCTATTGTGCTGTCCGTAATAACCGAGTGCTTAATAGTAACATTATCACCTATCTTTGAATTGACAATTTCACTGCAAAATCCTATGGTTACATTCTCTCCGATTACTGTATCGCCCTTTATCATCACATTAGGCTCGATAACCGTTCCCGAGCCGATAACAACACCATCGTCAATCCACGCACTGTTTGTATCTATAAAAACAACGCCATTTTCTATGTATTTCTCCAAATTTGCCATTGCTATACCTATTAATCCCTTTCGTAACAAATCAACCGAGTCTTGCTTCTATAATGCTTGCAAGATTTTTCGCTTTCATTTCAACAAGCGACTGCGTTGGTCCTTCAATCATAACACGCACATACGGCTCTGTTCCCGACGGGCGAATCAGCACTCGTCCGTTATCCTTAAATTCCTCTTCAAGCTCCTCAATCTTTGACATTATTACAGAATCTTTTGTATATTCATACTTTTTCGAATTGCTTACCTTAGCGTTAATCGTCGCCTGAGGAAGCGTCTTAAAGACCTCTGCAAGCTCCGACGGTTTCTTGCCCGTCTTTTTCAAAATGCTCAAAAGCTGAAGTGCAGAAACAAGCCCATCGCCCGTTGTGTTGTAATCGAGGAATATGATGTGTCCCGACTGCTCACCGCCAAGCGAGTAACCGTTCTTTAGCATCTCCTCAAGAACATATCTGTCACCAACATTTGTCTGTGTTATATTAATGCCCTTCTCCTTTGCAGCAAGCACAAGTCCGAGATTTGTCATAACAGTTGTAACAAGCGTATTCTTGCTTAATCTGCCCTCTGCCATAAGATGCTCGGCACAAATCATCATAATCTTGTCGCCGTCGATAAGGTTTCCAAGCTCGTCAATAACAAGCAATCTATCTGCATCACCGTCAAAGCTCAAGCCAATATCAACATTTATATTCTTAACATACTCACTGAATTTCTCCGTATGCGTAGAGCCGCAACGGTCATTGATGTTAATACCGTTAGGATGGTTTGCAACAACATAGATTTCAGCCCCCAATTCAGCCAAAACCTTTGTGGAAGTCTTGTATGACGCACCGTTTGCACAGTCAACTGCGATTTTCATACCGCTCAAGTCACAATCTATTGTGGATTTTGCAAATTTAACATAATCCTCAACAGCTGTATCGCATTTCCTGACGGTTCCTACAGCATCGCCCGTAGGAAGTATAATTTCGCTGTCATCATCGAGTATCAGCGACTCGATTTTTGCCTCAAGCTCATCATTTAGTTTATAGCCGTTAGCATTGAATATCTTAATGCCGTTATACTCCGCAAAATTATGAGATGCAGAAATAACAACACCTGCATCGGCATCGTATTTCCTTGTGAGATATGCTACGGCCGGTGTGGGAATTACGCCAAGCGATATAACCTCCGCACCTACCGAGCAAAGACCTGCCGTTAGAGCTGCCTCAAGCATATCACCCGAAATACGGGTATCTTTACCGATAAGAATTTTCGGCTTATGTTTTACCTCACGAGTCAGCACATATGCTGCACATTTTCCAATAGCAAATGCCATTTCACAAGTAAGTTCAGAGTTTGCGACGCCTCTTACGCCGTCCGTTCCAAACAATCTGCCCATTAATTATTCCCCCTTATTCAACTGTTACGGATTTAGCAAGATTTCTCGGCTTATCTATATCGAATCCCTTGTTCTTCGCAACATAATATGCAAGTAGCTGCAACGGAATAACGGCTGCCACCGGTGATAACAACGGGTTTACATTCGGAATAACCACAATATCCTTGCAAGCCGTATGGAATTCTTTTGTATCCTCATTTACAAATGTGATAGTATATGCACCTCTTGTTATAACCTCTTTAATGTTACTGTCCATCTTTGGTGCAAGGGATTTATTTGTACTGATTGATATTACAACCGTACCATCCTCGATTAGTGCGATGGGACCATGCTTCAGCTCACCGCCTGCATATGTTTCCGAATGGATGTATGAAATCTCCTTAAGCTTCAGCGAGCCCTCCATTGCAACCGCATAATCAACACCTCTGCCGAGATAATATATGTCTGTTTCGTTATAAATCTTTTTACTTAGCTCCGCTATTTCGTCTTCAAGCTTTAATGTTTCCTCAATGTATGAAGGCATATTAAGCAATTCTGATTTAACGATATCAAGCTCTTCTTTTGATGCCGAGCCCTTGTTTTCAGCAAGGAATGCGGCAAACACATAAAGAGCAATAAGCTGTGTTGTGTAAGCTTTTGTAGATGCAACAGAAATCTCCGGTCCTGCATATGTATAGAATACGCAGTCTGCCTCCCTCGATACGCTGCTTCCGACAACATTGGTAATTGCAAGAATGTATGCACCCTCAGCCTTTGCAAGACGCATACCTGCAAGAGTATCTGCCGTTTCGCCCGACTGGCTGACAGCTATTACCAATGTCTTGTCATCAATCAAAGGATTTCCGTAACGGAACTCCGAAGCAAGCTCTACAGATGTCTTAATTTTCGTTAGACGCTCAATTGCCGATTTACCTACCAGCCCTGCATGGTACGCTGTACCACAGGCTACGATATATATTTTCTCAAATTTTTTGGCAAGCTCTGTAGCAAATCCGTCAAACTTAATTGCACCCAAACCGTCAAGTCTTCCTCTTAAAGTTTCAGCAATCGCATGGGGCTGCTCATGGATTTCCTTTAGCATAAAATGCTCATATCCGCCCTTTTGCGATGCACTTTCAGAGAAAGTAACTTTATAGATTTCTTTATCTACATTATTTCCGTCCTTGTCATAAATTGAAACACTGTCCTTTGTTAAAACAGCAAACTCATTGTCCTCAAGCAAATATACATCCTTCGTTTCGGACAAAATTGCAGGAATATCCGATGCTATGTAGTTTTCACCGTCACCAACACCCACGATAAGCGGGCTGTCTTTTCTTACAGCAATAAGCTTATCCGGCTCGTTACTTGAAATAACGCCCAAAGCATAGCTTCCTGTAAGATTGGAAACAGCTTTTCTTACAGCACTGAACAAATCGCCGTCATAGTACATATCAATAAGATGCGGCACAACCTCTGTATCTGTTTCCGATGCGAACTCGTAGCCCTTCTCTTTGAGCATTTCTCTGAGTTCTTCAAAGTTTTCTATGATACCGTTATGCACAACTGCAATTTTTCCGTCCATTGAAGTATGCGGATGTGAGTTTACTGCACTCGGCACGCCATGAGTTGCCCATCTTGTGTGACCTATCCCCAATTTTCCGTTCACGGGGGCTTTATCAAGCATCTCAACAAGATTTAAAAGCCTGCCCTTTTCCTTGCATACTTGTATTCCGTTGTCGCTATATACTGATATTCCTGCAGAGTCATACCCTCTGTATTCCAATTTTTCAAGTCCGTTAATCAATATCTCGGCAGCTTCTCTTTTGCCGATATATCCAACTATTCCACACATATTTACAAATTCCTTTCATTTTCAAATTATATCATAATCATAAAAGAACCTGCAAATAACGCCACAATATCAAAGCAGGCATTGTTTGAGGTCCACTTATGATATCGTTTTAGCATACAAAAAACATTGTTCACAAATTACTTCGTGTTTTTAATCCTTTGTTTACAGTGCTGCTTAACACCGTGAGGCATCCGCCGAACATTTCGATACTCCCCATCCTCGTCAACCGCGTCGCTCACAGCGGTTCTGGCGCTTCTGTCAAATGTTTCCGACTATCCTTTCACAATATTTCGAGCTTTAACATAAGACATATACATTATATATTAATTACGCAGATTTGTCAACATAAAATTACACACTGTGCACGCAGTGAAACAACCCGAGCTCCGTCACTAAATCATACCCCATTGTAATATTTGCTAAATTATAGCAAGTATTTCTATGCAAATTGTAAAAAAACAAATTCATAATTGACACTTATTCAGCATTATGTTATAATTATGTGTAGTGACTGTTTGAAAGGATTGGGATAGTTATTATGAAAAGAATTAGGAATAGGTACATTTTTTTATTTGACATAATATTGTGTGTGCTATCCTACATAATCGCTATTGGAATGATATATCCCGTTACTCAAACACCGACATATTTCATCAATGGTATAGGTTTAATAGCCCTGACAACTTTCGTCTATATGTTCTCTTTAGTTTGTTTTGGGATATATCGCATCGAATGGGTTTATGCAGGTGCAAATGAATATATCAAGCTCATTCACGCAATGCTGATTTCAGCTGTATTGAGCACGGTAACAGAAGTTCTTATTTCACCTCTGTTTTCTACAAAGCTTCATATTTTGGCGAATGCGTGCAACATAGTTTTAATCTGTGGGTTAAGATTTGCTGTCAGGCTGTTCTACAAAGGCCGCAGAAGTCCGGCAAAAAGGTCAGGGACAAAAAAGACATTGGTTATCGGTGCCGGCAGACTTGCTGTTATGCTCCTGCGTGATATTGCCGATAACGATAACCTTAATTACGATGTTGTCGGACTTATAGATGACGATTTAACTAAACAGCGGACACGCATTTACAATGCCTCGGTTATAGGCACAAGGGATGATATAGAGAGAATATGCAAAGAAATGCACATCGAACAGATTATTTTTGCTATACAAACTCTGTCCCCAACGCAAAAAGCCGAGTTATTGGATATATGCAGCCGCACAGGCGTTAAAGTCAGCATTATTCCGGGCGTTGAAGCATCACTGTTCGAAAAGATTCAGCTAAACAAAATCCGTGAGATCGAAATCGAAGACTTGCTCGAACGATCCCCTATCCTTTTGGATAATGAATTAATTGAAAATCAAATTCACGATAAAACGGTACTCGTAACGGGCGGCGGAGGCTCAATAGGTTCTGAACTGTGCAGACAGATTATTAAATTCAAGCCCGGACATTTGATAATACTCGATATATACGAGAATACAACATATGAACTACAAAACGAGCTTGAAGAAGAGTACCCCGATCAAAAATTTAGCGTTTTGATTGCATCAGTAAGGGATAAACAGCGTCTTGACAGTATATTCGATAAATATAAACCCAATATTGTTTTCCATGCGGCAGCTCATAAGCATGTTCCGCTTATGGAATATTCCCCGTGTGAATCAATAAAGAACAATGTTTTTGGTACATATAATACCGCAATGGCTGCTATTGAGCATAACACCGAGAAGTTTGTATTGATTTCCACTGATAAGGCTGTAAATCCGACTAATGTTATGGGTGCAAGCAAGAGAATGTGCGAGATGATTATTCAGACCATGCAAAAACATGGCAAGACTGAATTTGCGGCTGTTCGTTTTGGAAATGTCCTTGGCTCAAACGGCTCGGTCATTCCGAGATTTAAAAAGCAAATTGCAGCAGGCGGCCCCGTTACGGTAACTCACCCCGAAATCACTCGTTTCTTTATGACAATCCCCGAAGCGGCACAGCTCGTTTTACAGGCTGCTGCATATGCTAAGGGTGGTGAAATATTCGTACTTGATATGGGGAAACCCGTGAAAATATATGACCTTGCAAGAAAAATGATCAGTTTATCAGGATTCAGACCTGAGGAGGATATTAAAATCAAGTTTACGGGATTGCGTGTCGGAGAAAAGCTCTATGAGGAGTTATTGATGAATGAGGAAGGGCTAAAGCAGACCTCTCACGACAAAATATTCATCGGCAATCCCATAGATATGTCGATTGACGAATTGAATTGTAAGCTTGACAAGCTTAAAAATGCATTGGAATGTGATGATGATATGGTTAAACAAGTCATTTCCGAAGTTGTTCCGACTTATGTTTACAAAAAAGCTGCAGTTAAAGCCGAAGCACTTGATTTTATTTGATGTATATGAAAATAATGATTATAACATTATAACACCTTTGTCGGAAACGGAAATCATTCGATATTAGCGAGGGTGATACTAATGAACATTAGATAAGGGAGTGTATGACGCATTGGATAAGACTGAATTTTTACAAATGCTTGATAAAAACATAGAGATGAGAAAGGATTTGTTTATTCGAGGATTTTTACTTACAGATAGAAAGATAGAGGATTTAGAAGTATTTCCGTTTTATGGGAATTGGAGATTAGAGCAGCACGGTGGCTATTATTTTATGGCACACACATTGGCTGGGATGCATGTGTATGAAACAGAAGACGGGAAGGTATTTTTCTTGTTTGGGCATGCGTACAATCCATTTACAACGGAAATAGACGAAATTGAAATATTGAAACATATTGCAGAAGCATATGGGACAAAAGACTATATAGAGCGTATCCATGATATTACAGGTGTGTTTGTGTATGGTTCTATAATAGATGGTAGGGTGGAATATTTGGTTGATCCATCCGGAATGCAGTCAGCTTGTTCCGGAAAGATAAACGAAAATTTCTATATGTCATCACATTCACAGCTAATTGGAGATATTTGTGAGCTCGATATGGATCGGTTCGTAAAAGAATTGGTTCAGTATAAATGGTATGGCCGTGTAATGGGGCCGTATTTACCGGCTGATTTGACGCCTTTTACGGAAGTAAAACGCATTGTGCCCAGTATTATGTACAAGTATGATGGTGAAATTACACATAAACGCTACTGGCCATTAAAAAATATTACCGAGGCAACCGACAAGGAGGACTATGATAAGATTATCAAGGAAGCAGCTGATATTTTAAAAAATAACATGCAGCTTGTTTCTGAAAAATGGGCTCATCCTTGGATTTCTTTGACTGGCGGTATTGATAGTAATACCACATTTGCAGCAGGAAATGGTATTTATGATAAATTTGAAACATTTAGCTATATTTCAGCCGAAAAAGAAATTCGTGATGCTGAAGCGGCGAAAAAGATTGCAGGCCATTTTGGATTGAAACATCATGAATATCATATTCCATCTAAAAATGATGAGTTGAATCTTTTTGAAGAGCATAGGGAATTATTCCGACACAATAATGGATATATAGCAGAACTATACGATAACGAAGCAAGAAAGAAATTCTTTCTCCGCGAAAATGCAGAATGCGATGTAGAAGTGAAGTCATGGGTATCAGAGACAATCCGCGCTTATTGGTATAAGCATTATGGAAGAAAGACTATGCCAAGGTTGTCTCCAAAATTATTCAGAAACTTATATAAGATTTTTATTCTCAACAGATCACTTGCTCATAAAATTGACAAGCTTTTTGCAGCTTATATCAAAGATTTTGAATATGATAAGATTCCATCCGGCTATCCCGCAGCAGACATGCATTATAACGAAGTGACATGGGGAAGCTGGGGTGGACTTAACATTACAGAGATGAAGTATTGCTTTGACATTACATTTATCTATAACAACAGGCGTTTCCTTGATTTGATGTTCAGAGTACCATTGGAGAAGAGGATATCAGATGAACATCATTTGGATATGAAACGATATCTTAATCCCGAATTAGCAGATATGAATATCCGTGTAGTAAATATGAAGGAAACGAAATTTAGGGCATTTGCATTAAATGTGATTTTTACAATTAATTCATTCTTGCCAGTTTAATGCTTAAGAATATCAAATTAAGAGGGTGTTGCTTAACGCAACACCCTCTTTGGGGCTGCTTTTGCATCCCCATTTTATTATTATTTTTCACTCATCATTCGACATATAGCAGTTAATCGCACATATATCATTAATCGGGATTTTAACACCATCCTCCATGATAATATCTTTTTCGTACTCCCTTATTTTCAAGATATATCCGCTTTTTGTTATATACTTTCCGCCCTGTTTCTTTTTATCACGAACAAAGTATGTT
>JAXJPK010000096.1:0-4636 GCA_036311705.1 Clostridia bacterium | reverse complement strand
GTATATATTGTTTGGGCTTTTAATGTCTATGATGCATATATATGCTGTAATAGGCGGTATTGCCGCCGTTATTGCGTTTTCTGCACTGGGGTTTTTTGTTCTCACAAGGTATTCGGCGAGATTTACCTATTCGCTTCAGAACGGGCGTTTGCGTATAAATCGGCAAATCGGAAAACGAAATAAAGAAATAGATTTTAATTGCAAAGATATTGTACGAACACTCTACGGTGTAAAGCCAAGCAATTTTGTAAAGCACCCGAAATATATGCGTATTAGCATTGTAAAATCAAATAGGAGCCTGTATATAGAATACAAGGATAAAATCGGCGAGCTTTGCGGGGTTGTGATAGAGCCGTCCGAAAAGTTGAGAAGGCGTATTGAGGAAGAAAGGATTAAATAAATGACGAGCATTATAGGCGTACGGTTTAAACCGGCAGGCAAGGTATATTATTTTGACCCGCAGGGTATGGAGATAAGCCGAGGCGAAAGCGTAATTGTTGAAACAAGCAGAGGGCTTGAATACGGCGAAGTCGTGCAAGGCGTAAAAGAGGTAGAGGATTCTTATATCACAAAACCGCTAAAGGGCGTTGTAAGAATAGCCACCCCTGAGGATACAGAGCGGTTTAACGAAAACAAGGAAAAAGAAAAAGAAGCGTATAGGATAGGAATTGAAAAAATTCAGAACCACGGTCTTGATATGAAGCTTATCGAGGTTGAATATACATTTGACGGAAATAAGATTTTGTTTTATTTCACCGCTGACGGCAGAGTGGATTTCCGTGAGCTTGTTAAGGATTTGGCAGGCGTTTTTAAAACGAGAATCGAGCTTCGCCAAATAGGTGTGAGAGATGAATCGAAAACACTTGGCTCAATCGGTGTGTGCGGCAGAAATCTGTGCTGTTCGCAGTTTTTGGATGAGTTTATGTCGGTGTCGATAAAGATGGCAAAGGAGCAGGGGCTGTCGCTTAATCCGACAAAAATATCGGGTGCATGCGGTAGATTGATGTGCTGCTTAAAATATGAGCAGGACACATACGAGGCACTCAACCGAGAAACGCCGCAGGCGGGTGTTGAGGTCAACACCCCCGACGGAAAGGGAACTGTTGTGCGGGTTGAGCTGTTAAAGGGCAGGGTTTGCGTCCGTCTTGAAAATGATGACGAAACTACTCAAAAAGAGTTTTCGGTATCGGAGGTCACCCCGATAATTGAAAAACACGAGCCTCTGAAATCGGTCGTTGTTACTGAAAATGACGAGGAAACAGTGGAAAGGCAGCAGAAAAACAAACCCAAACACAGAAGTATGCGTAAAGGTCCAAAGCTTGTACCAAAAAAAGAGGCAGAATAAATTAAAAAAACCCTTGCAGTCTGAACAAAACGGTGGTATAATGGTATTGTGGACGATAAAGTCTAAAAAATTTATGGGAGGTAATAGATATGGCTTATAAAATCAATGAAGATGCTTGCATTAGCTGTGGTGCTTGTGCAGCAGAGTGCCCGGTAAGTGCTATTTCAGATGGCGATGCAGCATATGTAATTGATGCAGATACATGCATCGAATGTGGTGCTTGTGCAGGCGTTTGCCCGGTTGGTGCACCGGAAGCTGAATGATAAAACATCGTGTGGGGCGATTCGGTATCACGGCCGTGAGTTGTGTACCGTACGCCCTTGTTTTTTAGTATTAAAAATTTTTTAACATTGTAAATGGCATGTAATATTACTTCACTGTTTAGAATCAGATATTGGATTATATATTTTTGAAAGTTGGTATGCTATGAAAAAAAGATGCGGCTTGTTTAGTGTGCTTATTAGCATTATGTTCATAATATCCGCCTGCGGCGAAAACGGTGCCGTAGTAAAAAAAGAAACAAGGAGAAAATCGTCAACGGGCGAAAGCTGGACTGTGATGATTTATATGTGTGCATCATCGTTGGAGGAAAAATACGGTCGGGCAAGTGAAGTGCTGGACTCTCTTTCGAGTGATTTACCCGAGAATATTAATGTTACGGTTGAAACAGGCGGTGCAGATGAGTGGCATATGGACGGTATGAAGTCGGGCAAAATTCAGGATTTTGTTGTACAGAAAAACGGAATACGGGAAATATATGAGATGCCGTCAAGGAATATGGCAACAGCATCAACCTACGGCGATTTCCTCAAACGAAGTATGGAAAGATACCCTGCCGACAGATATATTTCTGTTATATGGGGTGACGGCGGCGGAATTTTAAAAGGTGCAATGAGCGATATATCATTTGGGAGTGATACACTAACGGTCGATGAGATTTCAACGGCACTTTCGGGGATTGGTGAAAAGCTTGATATAATCGGCTTTGATTCAAGCCTTATGTCAGGCATAGAGGTTGCACAGAAAATGTCATTATATGCCGATTATATGGTAGCGTCAGAGGGGATAATGCCGTATGGCGGCTGGGATTACAGAGATTTATTTGAATACATTTCGCAAAACCCGTCAGCATCATCATATGATGTGGGAAAAGTGATTTGTGACGGTGTTATGAACAATGCATCAGATGAAGAAAAAGAACAAACGGTTATGGCTGTAACGGAGCTTGAGGGTGTTGCAAAACTCCTGCAGGAGTTTGATGCGTTGGCAAGACATATGGCAGAAGCGGCTGCGAATCCAACAATACTTCCAAAATTGAGAGCAGAAATTGCAAAATCAGAGCATTTGGGTGCTAATTCACATTTTGAGGGTTATTCCAATATAATTGATTTATTATCTTTATCAAAGTCAGTGTTTAATATAACACAATCGGATTTTGCAAGAATAGATAATACCGTTTCGGGTATGGTTGCATACAAGATATCGGGCAAAACAGTATCCGATTTATGCGGATTGAGCGTATATTACCCGTCAGGGCATAACATAGACGATATAAATGCGTACAAAGAAATATGTTCGAGCCCGGGATATAAAAAGTATATAGATTCTGTTATTTTAGATGAGGGATTAGAAAACCGCGAGGTGTCGATAGACGAAACCGAAAGCGGAGCGTTTTATATAAATGCACTTCAAAACAGCAATACATCTGCGGCGACAGATTTCAAGGGTGATTATATCCTAACGGCAACAGAACCCGATATAATCTCCCGTGCGGGGGTTAATCTTTATAAATATGATGCGGAAACGGGGAGATACTTGCATTTATTTACTGATTTTGACGCCGTATTTGACCCCATTGAACGCACATATAAGTATGAGATAACAAACAAGCAAATCGAGCTTAACGGAGTTGTGGTAGATGCATACCCCGTAAGCTTCGGCGAGAAATATGAGATATACCAAATCCCTGTTATATATGAGGGCGAAATTGTATCTGTTCGGGTTATAAAGACAAAGGATGGAAAGAAAAACATATACAAGGTTCTCGGAATATGGAGCGGACTGGATAACGATTCGCATCTGGCGGATAGGCGGCTAAAGAATCCCGAAACAGGCGACAAGCTCACACCGATTTACAGTATCTACGGCGGTGGGGACGAATATGTTAAGGGTAAAAGTATGAAAATAGTGTTCGGCGGTTTGAATGTTAAGGAAAAGGCTATCTCTGATGGTGATTATCTCGTTTCATACACAATCGAGGATATGTACGGTGCGGAAACCGAAAGCAACACCACAAACGCAGTTGCTCTGAAGGGTAAACTGAAAATTACACAGTAAAAGGAAGTTAATTATGAAAAGACTTGCGGCAATTTGGATAGGAAAAATATTAAGCTTTGCAGGAAAGCTTGCAGGAAAGAAAGCTACATCAAGTCCCGGTGCGATTGCACTGAAGATTTGCCCAACGCTTATAAGCGATATGAATAAGCGTGTCAGAAAAAAGGTTATAGTAACCTGCGGAACGAACGGAAAGACAACCACCAATAATGTTTTATGCTCTGTTCTTGAAAAGAAGGGCTATAAAGTGCTTTGTAACAGGATAGGTGCAAATATGCTCACGGGTGTTGCAACGGCATATATTGAGTCATCGGATATATTCGGCAGAGTTGACGCTGATTATGCTTGTCTTGAAATTGATGAAGCGTATGCAAAAATCGTGTTTAAGTATGTAAAGCCCGATGTTATGATTATAACAAATCTGTTCCGTGACCAGCTTGACCGCTACGGCGAGCTTGAGGGAACGGTGGGTCTTATAGAAGCCGCAATAGGTATGGCAGACGGAGTAACACTTGTGCTTAATGCCGATGACCCCGTTTGTGCTCAATTCGGTAATGCTAAAAATAGAGAGGCTGTCTATTACGGTGTTTCCGAACAGGTGTTGCCGAGCGAGGGAACGGTGAGAGAGGGTAGATTTTGCCCGATATGCGGAACGGAGCTTTCGTATAATTTCTATCACTACAGCCAGCTTGGCGATTTCTACTGCGAGGGTTGCGGATATAAACGGAGGGACCCGAATTTTGTTATTAATTCTGTTGATTTGGGCGAGCCGATGCGTTTTAGTGTGAACGGTGATGAAATTAAGGTAAACTACAAAGGATTTTATAACATTCTTAACCTTGCGGCGGTATATTCGGCTTTGAATGTTATCGGTGAGGATTCATCAAACTTCAGCGAGCTGCTTTCGGACTATAAACCGCAGGCAGGCAGAATGCAAGAGTTTAAAATGAATAAACC
>JAXJPK010000095.1:0-2257 GCA_036311705.1 Clostridia bacterium | reverse complement strand
CTATAACCCCAGTCACTGCACCGCACAAGCCATAACGCTGCCGCCGCACTGATTATTTTCAAAGCAATCGTGTAATCCGACTTTATAATTGCAAGCAAGGCTAATCCAACAAATAGTGTAAAAATTACATTCCTGTTCATCAAAATCGAGTATCCGAGTGGCAAAATCCCGTTCGGGAAGTTCCCGTGCCTAATCAT
Source organism: Clostridia bacterium (assembly GCA_036311705.1). Lineage (GTDB taxonomy): Bacteria > Bacillota > Clostridia > UBA1381 > UBA1381 > Ornithomonoglobus. The sequence continues at coordinate 2,060 of JAXJPK010000095.1, read as the reverse complement.
CAAATAATACGGGATTTGCGAAATCACGGCAAATATGCCAAGCCGCAATAAATACCGACCTATATTACTTGTTTTGTAATAACCCTCGGCAACAAAATAGCACATTATAACTATTGTGATTCTGCCAATCAATTTCATAATATAGTATAGGTATATATTTGTTGTAAATTGTGCAAGATGGTCGATAACCATAGCTATAATTGCAATGGTCTGTAGTGCCGATTTACTCAATCCATTTTTTTCTATCGTGTTATGCAAAACTCATTTACCCCCTCTGCTATTGCCTTGCCTATAGCGTCAGACTCTGAATTTAAAATTGCCAAATCAGAGCTGTTATCAAAAAATCCTATTTCAAGATACCCGCATGGTACGGGAGCTTTACAGAACGCAATAAGCTCAGGCTCCCAATCAATAGACCCACTTCCATGCAGCGTCAAAGATGTTGTATTAGCAATCCTCTCGTTGCAAAGTCTGCCAAGCCGATTTGAGTCCTGTGCATAAGTCGGCGTTATCCATGCCTGGTCATACGGGTCCTTTGCACTTATATACGCTGTTCCCCTCGCACCGCCGCCCGAGGCGTTTGAATGAATGCATATAAACGCCGCCGCATCGGGTGATTTTGATGTATCATTTGCAGGATAGCAATAAGACAATCGTTTTGTTATTGACGGGTTTTCATCATTACTGCTTCTTGTTAAACGCACAGTGTAGCCCATTTGCTCAAGGTATTTTTTTGCCGCTAACGCATTTTTAAGGTTAATATCAGGCTCGGTATTTCTATCGCCATTACCGATTGGATACCAGCAAGCCCCATTGGGCGTTACTCTGCCGTTACAGCCCGAGCCCGTGCAGTCTATATTTGCCGAACCCTTTTTAAAATGCCGCCATTCGCCCCACGCTCCCGAGTTGTTCCTAACCCATCCGTACTGCATTTTTTCCTCGCTCGACATCAGTGACGAGGATTTTCCATGTCCGGGGTCAATAACTATTATTCTGCTCGACAGATTGACCTCTGCTGTCGGTTCAGGCGTTTGTACGCCCGCCGCCTCCTCTGCTTCAGGTGTAGCGGTATTTCCCGCAACAATCGGTTTCGGTTCGGGAGTTACGACTATCTGTGATTGCCGCTCATATTCTCCGAGTATATTCATTCGGACTATATAGCCTATCTCAAACACAACAGTGAGCGATAACAGAGCTGCAATAACTATTTTTATATTTTTTTTAGTCACTTATTTCATCCTCCTCACGCTGATTAAACAGGTTAAGGATACCGCTATATACATCAGCGGCGTGTGATTTAAAATATTCTGCAATCCGTTCAGCTTCATCTCTCGTTCCCGCATACAGCCTAAGCGACATTATAAGCAGTTTATCATCATCATAGAGGTTACACTCTGCATTATACTCATTTTGATTTATCGGGTCTATTCCCGCCCTAACCGCTTCCCTGCGGCGTTTTTCTATGTACATTTCCTTAATCGTTTCGTCGATAGGCTCACGCACTATCAGCGGGATTTGAGTATAGAAAAAGTCAATTACATATCTGCCCTTCTGCGTCAAGTCGTATATAGACAGCATATCGCTTACTCTTCGTTCGCTCACATGACCTGTGTCAACAAGGTTTCCCAAACCAAGCTGCAAATCTGTAAAGCTTATCTCGCAGTTACCCTGCACAACACTTAAAAGGTCGGCGTATGCCAACGGCTCGTCCGCACCCTTTAGAGCATACATTATTATAAACTGAATCATCAATTCGTCTTCTATCTCTCTATTGTAGAGAAGTTTATTCATATCTATGCCTCCCTAATTTATGGGTTGTATTAAAGTCATTATATCACAGCATAGCAAAAAAGGCAAGTATGACCTGCCTTTTTTTGATTTTTCTATTCACTTACGGATTCGGTTGATGCCGGTTCATCTTTGGGTTGCCATACATCAGCCTTTGCGTACTCCCCGTCAATTTCTCTGTTCCAGCGATATCGACGAAGCATTGTACCACCATCTTTATATTGATAATTTATGTATGCATATTCCCATTCCTTACGATCTATATTCTTTGT
>JAXJPK010000094.1:0-8483 GCA_036311705.1 Clostridia bacterium | reverse complement strand
GCACTCGATAACATAAAAGAACTAACAACAAAGAACAGATATATGTAAAAAGGAAGTTAAGTATAAAATGGGATTCTTTCGTAAGAATTGGAGAATAACGGTAATCATTGTTGCGGCGATTGCGGCAGGCGGTTTCGTGCTGGAGCATTTTATGGGCTTTAATCCGATTTCAGCGGCTGTAAATACCGTTGCATCGCCCGTTAAAAACGGATTTTCGTATATTGCAGACTCCGTAATGCAGGTGCGTGACTTTGTATGGGATATGCGTGCATATAAAGAGGATAACGAAAAGCTCGAATCGGAGATAATCAAGCTTAAATCCGAGGCGAGGGACATAAGTGCATATAAAGAGGAAAATGAACGGCTTGAAGCGTTATTGGACTTAAGGGAGAGTATGGACGGGTATAACACCGTTGCGGCAAGAGTCGTTTCATATTCGCAAAGCGGATTGTATCGTGAAATTGAGCTTAATAGAGGAACGGCAAGCGGAATAAAGAAGGGCGATGCGGTCATAACCCCTGATGGCGTTGTGGGATGCGTAAGAGAAGCAGGTCCGTCCTATTCGCTTGTCACTACAATTCTCGATAAATCGTCGGTTATAGGCATAAAGGTGGCAAGAACCGAGGGTATGGGACTCGTTGAGGGTGATGACGAGCTTGCAAAGGACCTGAAGTGCAAGCTGTCGTTTCTTGACAGAAACACGCCCGTTATTGTTGGTGATGTAATCGAAACATCAGGCAGCGGCGGGGTGTATCCCGCAGGCTTGGCAATAGGCTCTGTTTTGTCCGTTCGTTCGGATAGTACAGGAGCATTAAACTTTGCGGTTATTGATCCTGCGGTTGATTTTTCGCTGCTTCGTGAGGTTCTTGTCATAACGGGCGTGAAATAATGTATTGCGAGGGATAGAGAACTCGGACGGAAAGGAATGGTTGCAAATATGAAAACGGCAAAAACTGCGTTAGTGATATTTGCTTTATATATAATACAGACCGTTTTCGGTGCGGCAATAGCCGTAAGAGGTATCACGGCGGATTTATTCTTGGCGTTTTTGATTCCGTATGCGTTTTTGGAGCGTAGATTTGACAGAGCATCAAGTGTTATTATCATCTGTGCTGTTCTTGCCGCAACCGTTGGCGGCAGGGTTTTTGCAATAGCGGTTCTCGTAATCGGCATGGCAGGAATAGCAACGCATTTATCGGCAGATTATTTGAGATTTATACCGGGGATAATCAGGGCGGAAATTATCTGCGTTATTGCGTCACTTGTGATGTGCATAGCTGAGCAATATGCGGTTGATTTAACAATTCCCGTAAGAGCCGTTATAAACGCATCAATTTTAGAGACAGTCTATACTGTCTTTGTATCGTGCGTTTTCTGGCTGCTCCTAAAAAAGACAATGTTTCGGGATAAAAAAAAGCAACCGTTTACAATTAACGAAAGGGATTGAGATAAATGCAAAACGGCAGATACCGATTTTTAGTGCTGAAAATAATGGCGTGTGTGATGCTTGCGATGATAACCGTAAGGCTTTTTTCGTTGCAGATTATTAACGGCGAAGTGTATTATAAAACGGCATCGTCAAGGCTATCTGCGGCTGTTGTGAACAAAGCCCCCAGAGGTGATATACTCGATAGATACGGCAATGTTTTGGTATCGAATAAAAGCGGATACTCTGTTTTGCTGCATAAAGCGAGCAGTAAAAACGAGAAAATAAACAGTGTAGTCGGCGAGCTTGTCAAAATACTCATCTCAACGGAAAACGGTATATCAGACACACTCCCGATTTCTGTTGCAGAGCCGTATGAATTCGTGTTTAGTGACGATACGGAAAAAGAAAACTGGTTCAAGTCCTGCAAATACACGGGCGAATATATAAACTCGGATATGACAGCACAAGAGGTACTTGATATACTCTGTTCCATATACGAAATACAAGGCTATGACGGCGAACAGAGGCGGTATGTTGCAGGTATCAGGTATATGGCGGATGTCAAGGAATTTTCATCGCTTAACCCCATAACCGTTGCAGAAAATATTAATGCGGCGGCGGTTGCTGAAATCAAACAGGCAAACCTTGACGGCGTATCGGTTACTGAAAACTATGTCCGCCAATACACAAACCCGGGCTTTGCAACGCATATTCTCGGTCGTGTCGGTCAGATTTCGGCGGAGGAATACGAAAAGAACAAGGATAAGGGCTACGGTATTAACGATATAATCGGTAAGCAGGGCGTCGAACGGTGGGCGGAAAGCTATTTAAGAGGTACGGACGGGATTGAGGCGACAACTGCCGAGGTTGACGGGAAAGAGGTTGAGCTTGCAAAAAAGGTTGAGCCAACCCCGGGTAATTATGTGATGCTTACAATTGATTCCGAGCTTCAGAAAACACTTGAATCATCACTTGAGAACACAATAAACTCAATAGGCAACGACTGTAAATCAGGTGCAGCGGTTGTTCTTGACTGTAACAGCGGTGACACGCTTGCTATAGCGTCATATCCCACATACGATATGTCAAGATTTAACGAGGACTATTCAGCGCTTGTTTCTGATAAGTCAAACCCGATGATAAACCGTGCCGTATCGGGATTATACAGCCCCGGCTCAACCTTTAAGCCGCTGACTGCGATTGCAGGCATACAGTCGGGCGTATTAAAGAAAAACGAAACCATAACCTGTACGGGCGTATATAGATATTATGAGGACTATCAACCGAGCTGTTGGATATGGTCTGAATATAACGCAACACATTCACACCAGGATGTAACACAAGCTATAGAAAACTCGTGTAATGTGTTTTTCTATGAGCTTGGCAGACGGCTTGGCATAGACAGGCTTGATGAGTACGCCAAAAAGTTCGGGCTTGGCGAATATACAGGAATTGAACTGACGGAGGAAGCCTCGGGGCATATGGCAAGCCCTGAATATAAAAAAGAAGTTGTTTTAAATGTCATAGACAGCGGTTGGTTTGGCGGTGATACACTACAGGCGGCAATCGGTCAGTCCTATAGCCTGTTCACGCCTGTTCAGCTTGCAAACTACTGTGCAACCGTTGCAAACGGCGGAACAAGGTACAAGGTTAATCTTATAGACAGCATCCGTTCATCTGTTGACGGGTCTGTGGTTGAGGAGTTCCAACCGCAGGTTGTCGAGAAAATTGATATTGCACCCGATACAATGAGCAAGATACACGACGGTATGAAAAAGGTTGTCGATGAGGGTAGTGCAAGGTCGATATTTGAGGGCTACCCCATAAAAGTAGGCGGAAAGACAGGTACGGCACAGCTTGGCGGCGGTGCGAACAACGCTATATTCATTGCGTTTGCACCGTTTGATAATCCGCAGATAGCCATTGCGGTTGTGCTTGAACACGGCGTTCGAGGTACTAATGCGGGTCGGGTTGCAAGAGATGTGTTTGACCAATACTTCTTTGGCGAATCGGGAGCAAGTGAGAGTAAGCCAAGCTATGAGGGCGTTATAAGGTAAGGGGTGAAAAGGTATGGATAAATCGAAGCTTATTGCATTTAAAGGCATGGTCGATGGCGTAAGAATTAATATCAGCGATGACGGACGGGTTTTTGAAATCGTTGACGAGCTTGAGAAAAAGATTATAGAGAATAAAGCGTTTTTCGGTGACGGCGACTGCCGTATAAGTTTTGGAGGCAGACGCCTGTCGGACGGTGAAAAGCAAAAGCTTCGTGACCTCGTTGTCGGGCTTTTACCGCTGTGTCGAGTTGATTTTGACAGAGAGCCGAAAAAGGAGATACCACCTACGGATTGGATTTCGGAATATAAAGAGCGAAGTGCAAAGGGTGTAGATGAAGTCGAAACGGAGGAGGAGAAACCAAAGCCCGAGGCGGATTCGGACGAGTTCGTGTCGGTGTTTCGTTCAAACAGGGCAAGGTTTTATGAGGGAACTGTTAAAAAGGATATGACATTACATTCGGATGGGCATTTGATTTTGCTCGGCAAGGTCGAAAGCGGCGGCGAGCTTATCGCAACGGGTAATATCGTTGTTATGGGCGGACTCTACGGCACAGCTCATGCAGGCTGTAACGGGCATAACGGCTCGTACATAATAGCAATGGATATGCACCCTGAGGGACTTGCAATATCCCGTACTGCCGAGAGGTATGAATACCAGTCAGACGGGGAAACCGAGCAAGTCACCGAGGAGGCAAAAAAGAGCTTTTTTGATAAATTCAAAAAGCACGATAAAGAGGAGCAAGCCCCCGAGCCTACAGAAAAAGAGTTCCCTGCAGTTGCAACATTGAAAAACAATAAGATTGAATTGGATAAATTTTTAATTCAAGACTTTACAAATTTGAAAAATATGATATAATAGTAGTGAGGGCTGTTTTTGGAGGCATTGCGAATGGGCAAAATGATAATTGTTGCATCAGGAAAAGGCGGCACAGGAAAAACTACTTTCACATCACAGGTTGGTGCGATGCTTGCATCGCTGGGGTATTTGACTGTGCTGGTTGATGCGGATGCAGGATTTCGTAATCTTGATATTGCATTAGGACTGGAAAGTAATGTTGTGTATGATTATTCCGACTATATGAATTCTGCTGCCGATTTAGACGATTGTTTAATAAAAAGTGACAGCAGTGAGAATTTGTATTTTGTTGCCGCACCCCAGTCAGCCGTAACAACGGATTTTGACGAGGACAGAACAAAACAGTTCTGGGAAAGCTTGAAAGGAAGATTTGATTTTGTCCTGGCGGATGCACCTGCAGGTATGGGTGACGGATTTCTGTTTGCCGCTTGCAGTGCGGATAGTGCGGTTATAGTTTCGCTTGCCGAGCCGTCATCTTTACGAGATGCCGACAGGGTAATAGAGGAGCTTGAAAAAAGCGGAGTTGATGATATTCGGCTTGTACTTAACAGAATTCAACCCGAATTTATTGAAAAGAAAATTCAAATGAATGTTGATGATTGCATTGATGTTTTATCCATCCCGATTTTGGGCATTGTACCCGAGGACGGAGCTGTTGCATCATATGCGTCAAACGGAAAAGTAATAGCAGATACCGAAAGCGGTGCGGGAAAAGCGTTTTCAAACATTGCAAACCGTATATCGGGGCAGTCGGTCAGAATAATGAACTTCGATAAGAAAAAAGGACTGATAAAGCAGTTGGGAAACATTTTCTTAAGGTGATATTGATATAAAGGAAAGGGGCGAACATCTGTGAACATAGCATTAATAGCACACGATAAGAAAAAAGAATTAATGGTACAATTCTGTATTGCATACAAGGGTATCCTGGAAGGACATGCTTTATACGCAACAGGCACAACGGGAAAACTCGTAAACGAAAACACAGGACTTGATGTTTACAGGTTTTTGTCGGGACCGCAGGGCGGCGACCAGCAGATTGGTGCCAGAATTGCGTATAACGAAATTGATTTGGTGCTGTTTTTCAGAGACCCGTTAAATTCGGAGAGTTATGAGCCTGATGTGTTCTCGCTGCTCCGTATGTGTGATATGCACAATATTCCCATTGCTACAAATCTTGCAACGGCCGAGATTTTAATTCACGGCCTGGAGCGTGGAGATTTGGATTGGCGAGATATAGTAAATCCGAAAGATTGATAGAGTGCCTAATGGCACTCTATTGTGTTAATCAGGCAAGAAAGGACTAAAATATGGAAAGACAAAAACTATCCGAGCGAAAGCTGCCGGACTATACAAAGGGTGAAGAAATTTTCAATATGGTAAGCCATATCGTCGGCGGTGCTGTGGGCATTGCGGCGGTGACTCTGTGCGTTATATTTGCGGCGATCAGGGGTAATGTCTATGGCGTCATAAGCGGTGCGATTTACGGAGCGTCAATGGTGATACTCTATACTATGTCGAGCGTGTATCACGGATTAAGACCGCATCTAATGGCGAAAAAGGTATTTCAGGTTATCGACCACTGCTCAATATTTCTGTTGATTGCAGGAACATACACACCCATTGCGTTATGCTCGTTACGGGAATACAGTACAGCCCTCGGCTGGATAATTTTTGGAATAATCTGGGGTATTGCGATACTTGGAATAACACTTAACTCCATTGACTTAAAAGCATATAAAAAGTTCTCGGCTATTTGTTATCTGGCAATGGGCTGGTGTATCGTGCTTGCGTGGAAGCCTACGGCGGCAATGCTCGGGACGGGCGGTATTTGGCTGCTGCTTTCGGGCGGCATTGCATATACCATCGGTGCGTTGTTCTATTATTTCTTAAGAGAAAAACGATATATGCACTCGGTATTTCATATGTTTGTTGTGGCAGGAAGTATTTTGCATCTGCTTTGCATATTGTTCTATGTGGTGTAATAGAAGGGCTTGTTGGAATATCATATCAGCGAAAAAATATGCGTTTTTTGATAAATAACTCTTGACAAATTTAAAAAATGTGATATACTATAATTAGTAATCGTTATCAATAAATTTGAAAGGAGTTGATTTAATGGGATATTCAAGGCAAAGAGAGATATTGCTTTCTGTCTTGAGAAGTACTCGGTCGCATCCGACTGCAAACGAGATTTATGAGTCAATGCGTGAGCGAGATCCAAAAATCAGCTTGGGAACCGTTTATCGAAATCTTGCAATGCTTTCGGAGAACGGAACGATACTTCGTATAGATACGGAGCATGATAGCGTTCACTATGATGGATGCACTCATCCGCATTATCATTTCGTTTGCAATGAATGCGGTGCGGTGTCAGACCTTTCTGTCGAGCGTATTGATATTGACGAGAAGGTCGAAAATGAGCTTGGTTGCAGTTTAAGCTCACACACGCTTGTATTTTATGGCAAGTGTAAAAACTGTAAAAATGTTAAATAATTAATTTAAAGGAGGAAATAATTATGGCTAAATTTGTTTGTCCCGTATGCGGATATGTTCACGAGGGAGATAGTGCACCGGAAAAGTGCCCGCAGTGTGGTGTTCCCGGTTCAAAGTTCACAAAGGTTGATGAGGGTGCAGCTCTTAACTTCGTATGTGAGCATGTAATCGGTGTAGGTGCAAAAGACCAAGTAGAAGCTGATGTATATGAGGGCTTAAAGGCAAACTTCGAGGGCGAATGCACAGAGGTTGGTATGTATATTGCAATGTCAAGACAGGCAATAAGAGAGGGTTATCCCGAGATAGGCGAGTTCTATTTGAGAGCCGCTTTAGAGGAAGCAGAGCATGCTGCAAAGTTTGCTGAGCTTTTGGGTGAGGTTGTAACTCCGTCAACAAAGAAAAATCTTGAAATGAGAGCAGAGGCAGAGTGCGGTGCAACAGCAGGTAAGCTTGAGCTTGCAAAGCGTGCAAAGGAGCTTGGCTACGATGCAATCCACGATACAGTTCACGAGATGGCAAAGGACGAGGCAAGACACGGCAAGGGCTTCGAGGGTATGCTAAAGAGGTATTTCGGATAATGATAAACTATAAGATTTGCAACTGCAAAAATGTGACATATGCAGATGTTGAGGACGCACTCCGTAACGAGTCGGCATTTGAGAATGTGGAAAAAGCGTTTGATGATGTGCAGAAAATAACACATTGCTCAACAGGCTGCGGCGGATGCCATGATAAGATTATGGATGTAATATCCGAGATAATGAGTAAATAAGTTTATAAAAATAGTGGAGGATACAGTTATGAAAAAGTATGTATGTCCGTGCGGATATGAATATGATCCGGCAGTAGGCGATCCCGATAACGGTGTAGCTCCCGGCACAGCTTGGGAGGATGTTCCGGACGATTGGACTTGCCCCGTATGCGGTTTAAGTAAGGATATGTTCACAGAAGAATAAATATAACCGACAAAATAAAAAAACACGATTATCCTATCATGGGTAATCGTGTTTTTGTGTATGTATGTATCTATATTATTCCATTTCAAATACCTTTAACAATCGGGGTTGTGCTCCTGTTGTCGGGTCGGGAATCATTATTAGAATATCTTTCATATACTCATCCCATTTTTTAACAATCGGGCTTTCATTTTGCACCTTTGCGGCAAATTCAGCACCAAACTCACATTCGTAATATCCAAAAAGCTCTGTGCCTGTATTCCATATAGTATAGTTTTTTATCCCTGCCGTCTTTAGTAACTCTTTCATTTCGGGCCAGATTTGGTCGTGCCTTTTAATATATTCATCAAGGCATCCTTCTTTGATAGTGGCTTTCCATGCGTATTTTTCCATAATACTTTCCTTTCTCTGATTTATCTTTAAATTTCTCATTCTAACTCGCTCGATGAAAGTCGCCTTTTTTTAAACGGCTTGCAAAAAAAGGACCGCACGAGCTAAACAACAGCTATGAATATATTATAATGAATACTCTAAAATATGTCAAGCACAAACAGCAAAAACCTTATATACAGTAAAATAAAATTACACCTAAAATCATTGATTGAAGTTCAGTTTTTTTGAGTGTTTCTGTACGATGAGGGCTTATATCCCATTATATTTTTGAACTGCGTTGAAAAGTGACGGGAATC
>JAXJPK010000093.1:0-5082 GCA_036311705.1 Clostridia bacterium | reverse complement strand
TCCTTAAGAACACTCGCCATAGAGGCTCTTGTTTTTGTATGAGAAAAAATCTTGTGCTGAAAGAAAGCAATAAAGAAATTCAAATCAAGATGAGATAACAGTGAGAATGGCACTATTTTTTACTCCATATAATTTTGTCTGATTTTTTAAAATGTATCGTATTTCACAACCTCGTCAATAGGCCGATATTGTGAGTGCATATCACGAGGCTCTGCATCATTATGCGGATATCCCATAACGAGCAGTGCCGCAGGTATAACATTGTCGGGAATATTATAAGCGTCACGCATTGCAAACGGGTCAAAGTGCATCACCCAGCACGAGCCGACGCCTATTGAATATGCCTTTAACATCATATGTGTTGTAACTATTGCCGCATCATATGGTGCAGACATTGCATCGTCATACTTTCTAACCCAACTTTCGTCTTTGTTATAGCAAACGAGTATTGCAGTCGGGGCATCGAAATGGCATTTTGTGCAGTTCTTTAATTTTTCCAAAGACTCGTCGGTATTAAGGACGAGTACTCTCTGTGGCTGATAGTTACAGCCTGTTGGTGCGATATGCCCCGCCTTTAAAATGTCGTCAATCACATCTTGCGAAAGATGCTCATTTTTAAATTTTCTAACCGAATATCTCTCGGAAATCACTTTATCAAAATCCATTATAATCACAGTCCTTTACTATTATTATACTCTAATTTTATCACAAATCTTTACATTGGTCAATGATGTTTATTTATGTATTGACTTTAAAAAACATATATAGTATAATAAATATATAGGAAAAATTACCGGTTTTGGCTTGGGATAAATAGGAGAATTAAAATGGAAAACAGAAAAGCAGGATTAAAGGTGTTCGGTATCGTTGCCGCCATTTTTGTGGTTGTATTGGCAATGTCTTTGGTGTTTTCTACGGTGTTCGCACCGATTATGAAATATAACACAGCCGTTAAAAATGCCGAAAAAGGAAATTATGTTTTGGCATTCAAGGGCTTGTATGAGCTGAAAAAGGAATATGAGGATTCAGAACTCAAAAAGCAGGAATATGCCCTGAAAGCCGGCAAAGGACTGCTTGAGGGCGGCAATATGGAAATGGCGTTGCCGTATATCGACTATGCAAGAAATATGACCGCTGATGAAACTTTAACAAAAGAAGCGCAAGAGATATATGATAAAATGCCGAAATAAAAAAGTCACTATCGTGACTGTCGTTTCGCTACGCTACACTCCAATATGTAGACTTTTTATCTAATAGGAAATCGAGAAATTTCCTATTAGATAAAAAAACAGGCTTGTCAAGACAGAGCATAACTCGTATGTTTACCCTTGACCTGCCTGTTTTTTTGTTTAAGCTTTATTCCCTAAAACACCCTATCTATCAATTCCATACATATCCGCAGAGTATCCTCGGACATATCAGGCAGCTGGGATTGGGGCAGCGGATTTTTGCCGCAGCCCAATTCTATTGTGTAAGCCTGTTTATGAAATTCTTTAATATACCAGTCTTTGGCTCCTCCGAATGTGGCTGTTCCGCTTGGACTTGCGGCTTTGTATCCGCAGATTTTTGCGACCTCCTCGGCGTTTGTTTTTGCGAGCTTGCTTTCCATACCGTTAAAATCATAATATATCTCCTTCCCCTGAGAATGAAATGCGATAAACAATTCAGGCTCAGTCTTTTTTAACAGATTAACCAATGCACGAGTTTCAGGCTCGGACTCGGGGTACAGTCCACCGTACTTTGAAAATGACGGTGCAGATTTAACACTATCCCAGTCTGCATCAAAATTATGATTAATATCCACCCCTGCGGCATTTGCCTGCCACATTTTTTTAAACTCAATTATCCCTATGTCCTTTATAATATCCCTATGGTACGGCAATCGCGGGTTTATCCCATTAATAGCAATCTCTACCCCATCGGGGTTTATCATTGGCACTATATATGCCTTAACTCGGCTGTGATATTCGGCATAGCTCAAAAAAGCTTTTGCAAAATATATCAGTGCAGGCGTTGTGAGATACTCAAGACCGTGAAACGCCGCACAAAACACAGCACATTTCTCGCCATACCCTATTTCTATGCAAGGAATATCCCGTAATTCCGAGGAAAGCCCTATAGAAAAGGTTTTTGGGAAATACTTAATTTCGTTCATTAAATAGGCGTAATCGTATGCCATTAAATCACCTCAAAAAAATATATTAAAATTTTTTTCAAATTATGCAACCTTTTGCCAAGTTAAATCGTATTAATTATGTAAGCACAAAATAATGGGTGCTAAATTAATTCAGAATAAGGAGAGAAAGAAAATGAACAAAAAAATAATTTCACTACTAATGGCTGCAGGTATCATGATGTCAGCAGTACCGGCTATGGCAACAACAGAGGGCATCATCCAGGGCGACATATTGTTGACTTCAGCAGGTGATGCAGAAACAGCAAAGGAAAACACATACATAGGTGTAGTTACGGAAATCGCAGAGAACGCAGTATCAATCGAGATTGACGGAATGGAAGTATCATTCGTATTGGCAGAGGGCGTAACAGCCGAGGGTATCGCAGAGGGCGACACTGTAGCGGTAACATCAACATCAGCTCTTAAGACAAAGGACATCAAGGAAGCTACATCAATCGTTAAGTCAGAAAAGGCAACAAAGGACGAAGCTTTCCGTTCATACAACAACTACATCGCAGTTGTTGATGCTGTTGAGGAGAACAGTGTAACTGTAACAATTGATGGTGATATGGTTGTATCATTTATCACAGACGACAAAACAGCTGTCTACACAATCGACGGCGAAGAAGCAGACGCCGTTAAGGCAGGCGATAAGGTTATCGTTGTATCAGCATCGGCTCTTTTAACAAAGGATATGAAGTATGCAACAGCAATCATCATTAATAATGAGGATGTGACTGCATCAGTATATGTTGACAAGTTCAATATGACAGAGGACCGCTTGATAAGTGCAGACGGCGAGCTTGTACTTAATATAGACGACGCCGCACAGTATGACGGCAAAAAGCTTCTTGTATTCTATAACTTTATGACAATGAGCCTTCCCGCACAGACAACTCCGACAAAGATAGTTGTTTTGGAAGATGATTGCGTTGGTATCTCATTTAAGGTTGGCGACTCAATACTTACTATCAACGGTACCAAGGTAGAGGTTGAAACACCTTATGTTATTGGCGAGGGTGTAACACTTGTTCCGCTTCGTGTTATCTCAGAGGCGTTCGGTGCAGAGGTTGAGTGGAACGGCGAAACAAAGGAAGTTACAATAGTAGACGGCGACAACAAGGTTGTTGTAGCAATCGGCTCAAAGACAGCTATCGTAAACGGCGAGGAAAAAGAGCTTGAGGAAGCTCCCGAGCTTAAGAACGATGTAACAATGATTCCGTTGAGATTTATCTCGGAGAATTTGGGTGCAACAGTTGACTATGACGATGCTACAGCAGCAATCACAGTGGTAAGATAAAACATCCTTAATATATAAAAGTCCGCAGAAGTAAAATTCTGCGGATTTTTTGCAAAAAAATTCTGCTTGCATTTTAAAAATATTTCTGTTATAATAGCAGCAAGAAGAATTTAATCCACATATAATATAGCATATCGTTAAACGAATGCTATACTGAACAGACAACGCAAAATAAGCGTGTGGTCGGGCTGAGTAACGGCAGCAAAAGAACTCTTTAACTTTTGCGGGACAGTATATATTCTAACAAGTTAAGGAGTTTTTTTTATGGAAAGAAAACAAGCAAACCGAGTTTCGGTGATAACGATTATCATTAATCTGTTGCTGTCACTTATGAAATTTGTGGCAGGATTTATAGGTCATTCACAGGCTATGATTTCGGATGCCGTTCATTCGGCGTCGGATGTGGTATCCACCATTGCGGTCATTTTCGGCGTAAATATGTCAATGAAAAAATCGGATGATGACCACCCGTACGGGCATGAACGCATAGAGAGTATTTTTTCTATAATACTTGCTATGATGCTTTTTGCAACGGGTATGGGTATTGGCTTAACGGCGATTAAAACAATCATAAATGGAAGCGAGATAGTAATCCCGGGCAAAATCGCACTCGGTGCGGCAATTGTGTCGATAGCCGTAAAGGAATGGATGTATCATTACACAAAGCATACGGCGGTGAAAATTAACTCGTCATCAATGCTTGCCGATGCGTGGCATCATCGTTCCGATGCGTTATCGTCAGTCGGCTCGTTGATAGGTGTTGCAGGTGCAATTTTGGGATTTCCCATATGTGAGCCGATTGCAAGCATAATTATTTGTATCTTTATCGCCAAAGCGGCGGCGGATATATTTTTCGATTCCGTAAATCGTTTGGTTGACCGTGCCTGCACCGATGAGGAGATAGAGAAAATCAAGGCGTGCATAACCGAGATTGACGGCGTAATGCGGATTGATAAGCTTATGACTCGCCGTTTCGGCTCAAAAATATATGTTGATTTGGAGATTGCCGAGGACGGGGACATTTCCCTCAACGAAGCACACCGTATAGCCGAGGCAGTACACGATAATATCGAGAATAAAATAGAAAATATTAAGCACTGTATGATTCATGTGAACCCGTTTTAAACAAAAAATCGCCCATCTTGCACTCCCACGCTCGCTCGCGTACCAATGTACAGCCTCGCTTGCGTGGAAGCACAACCTGGACGATTTTTTTAGTTTAAAACAATGCAGGAAACATCGCTCATCTTGCACTCCCACGCTCGCTCGCATACCAATGTATAGCCTCGCTTGCGTGGAAGCCGGGCGGTTATGCCATCATCTCCCCGAAAGGAGGTGATTGCTATGGATAATGAATACATAATATCATTTATGATTATTTTATTACTTTTAGTAATTTCCATAAAAAAATAACGCCCACCGCCAAGTAAGAGCGTTATTATTTCGTTTTCTTTTGGCATAACCGTTTGAGGTCTTGCCTTTTTCTATTCTCATTATACAACAAAACATTTATATTGTCAACAGTTCAACACATTTTTTGTTGCAATTTTTGCTTAAATATGGTATTATAAATGTATATGATTTTCAATGACAATTATTTCTAAAG
>JAXJPK010000092.1:0-5541 GCA_036311705.1 Clostridia bacterium | reverse complement strand
GCTATTCGGCGGTTTTCGTCTGTTCTGTGCCATTTTTGCATCCCCATTGGGTCCTATTCCACTTTCTTTACACTCCCTTTTTTTAATTTGGAGCTTCCGTCAAGGTCGGCTGCGGCTCGGTTGATGCGGCATTATCTTTCGGCGGCAAAAACTCAACCGCAAGTAACGGGATAACAACCATAATAAGTATTGAAACTAATACGGATATTATTATTTTTCTCATAAATATTACCATTAACTCCTTTCACAAAACCAAGTTTGAATCAAAACTGTTCGGATTGTGTGTCCGTGCGAACAAGACTATACGCTTGTATGGAGTGAGCACGGGTGTGCAAGATGGGCGGTTTTCATTCAAACTTTCTCCCTCCGATATAATCTATGCCAACAAATAAATAAAAATACGAGGTCAACCGATTTTGTCGGTCAGCCTCGTAATTTGATTATTCCGCTGTATCAGTTACTTCATCAGCTTCATCTGACAATTTTGAATACGCATTTCTCTCGTCCTTGACTTTATTGAAAATCTCCATAAACTCATCACCCGTTATGGTTTCTTTCTCAATCAAAAACTCCGATATTTCATCGAGAGCGTCACGATTATCACGCAAAAGCGTTTTTGCTATTTCGTATCTCTCCCGCATTACAGAAACGATTTCCTCATCAATTTTAGTTCTTGTTTCCTCTGAACAGTTGGCAACCGCACGGCCGTCAAGATAACGGCTTTCGATGCTTTCAAGTCCGACAAGTCCGAATTTATCCGACATACCGTACATAGTTATCATCTTTCTTGCCATATCCGTTGCACGCTCAATATCGTTTGCCGCACCGGTTGTCATAGTATCGAACACTATTTCCTCGGCTGCTCTGCCTGCTAAAAATACCGTTATCTGGTCAAGTAGTTCGTTCTTGTTGTTGAGATACTTCTCTTCCTTATCGGGCATCTGCATTGTATAGCCCAAAGCACCCATTGTTCTCGGAACAATTGTGATTTTTTGTACGGGTTGAGTGTTATTCTGTAACGCTGTAGCAAGCGCGTGACCCACTTCGTGGAACGCAACAATTCTCTTTTCCTCTTTTGATAGAATTCTGTCCTTTTTTTCTTTACCTGCTATTATTACCTCAACAGAATCCATTAAATCCTCTTGGGCGACTGCTTTTCTGCCCATTCTTACAGCTCTTAACGCCGCCTCGTTGACCATATTGGCAAGGTCTGCACCGACAGCACCGCTCGTTGCAAGTGCCATTGCGTGAAGGTTAATATCAGGACCTGTTTTGACATTCTTAATATGAACCTTTAATATATCCTCCCGACCTTTTAAGTCAGGCTTTTCAACAATAATTCGCCTGTCAAATCTACCCGGTCTTAAAAGTGCCTTATCAAGTATCTCGGGACGGTTTGTTGCCGCCAAAACGACAAGTCCTTTTGATGAGTCAAATCCGTCCATTTCCGAAAGAAGCTGGTTTAGCGTCTGTTCCCTTTCATCATTTGAGGACATTTGATTATCTCTCGACTTACCGATTGCATCAATCTCATCTATGAATATAATACACGGAGCTTTTGCATTTGCCTGCTTGAACAAATCCCGAACTCTCGATGCACCTACGCCGACAAACATCTCCACAAACTCCGAGCCGGAAAGTGAGAAAAACGGCACATTAGCCTCACCTGCAACCGCTTTTGCAAGCAGGGTTTTACCTGTTCCGGGCGGCCCAACAAGCAACGCACCCTTGGGCTGTTTTGCACCGATTTCGGTGTATTTCGTCGGATTATGGAGGAAATCCACAATCTCCGTTAATGACTCTTTAGCCTCCTCCTGACCTGCAACATCTTTAAATGTTATGCCTGTTTTATTCTCGATGTTATACATTTTTGCATGGGATTGACCTATTCCCATTATTCCGCCACCGCCGCCCATTTTCTTGGACATAAATCTCATAAGCAGCATCACTATCAGATACATAAACAGGAGCGGTAAAATCCATGTCAGTACAAAATCCAAAATCGGGTTGTTGTATTCTACAGGCGTAGAATATGTTATTCCCTTCTCGTCAAGCTTTTCAAATAAACGCTCATCATTAAGAAATCCCGTATAATATATCGGCCTTTGAGCCTCCGAACCAAAGTCCATAAACCCTATGCCCATTATGGTTTCGGTTTTTTTCTCCTCTTCTTTTCCGTAAATCAGAAATCGGTCTTTTTCTATCACGACCTCCGAAACTTTGTCCTCATCTATCATTTTCATAAACTTATCATATGTTATTTCGGTTTTTGACGGTGCCATTACAGCCGAAACCGCAAAATTCAAAATAATTGTTGCAATCATTGATATAATGAGGAATATAATCATAGGATTTTTAAATATTTTATTATTTTTATTCTCGTTGTTATTCATATTCCGTTTTTTCCTTTCAATATGCCGATTACCCTCGGTTATAATATTACCACAAACTAAAAAGAATTGCAACATTTTTATTTTTTATTAACACTTAATTTACATTATTATTTTATTGTAAAAAAAGATAAAATTTAATTGACTTATATGGTAAATAATGATATAATATTATCAGCTTTACAGCAATTGTGAGAACGCCACAAATAAGAAAGGAATGATTATATGAAAAAGCGTTTATCTTTGTTTGCTGCATTGGCTATACTTGTGACAACATTGCTCCCGGCATTTACAGTAAGTGCCGCATTTGAAGATGTTGCAGAAAATAACCAATACAAGCAAGCAATCACAACTCTATCAACTCTAAAGGTTATCAACGGCTATGAAGACGGCACATTTAAGCCTGAAAAAGAAATCAGCCGTGCCGAGTTCACAAAAATGGTTGTTTATATGCTCGGATTGGACAACTTGACAACTCCAATTACAACATTTAACGATGTTGCAGCAGACCACTGGGCAAATGCAAACATAAGAACCGCATATGACTTAGGTATTATAAACGGTTTTGATGAGGTTACTTTCAAGCCCGATGCACCCGTTACATACGAGCAGGCTCTAAAGATGCTTGTATGTACGCTCGGATACCAGGCATTTGCTGAAGCAAACGGTGGTTATCCCCAAGGTTACATTAACCAAGCGAATACACTTAACCTAACAGAAAACATCACAGGTCTTCCGTATTCGGGGAATGCATCAAGAGGTGCTATTGCACAGATGATGTATAACGCACTTGAAGTTGATATGTACGAGCTTGTTGCCGACAAATGGAAGGCTACAGATAAAACACTTCTTAACGACTATTTGAATGTTAAAAGCCTAAAGGGCGTAGTAGTCGGCGTTGAGGACACAAAGACTTCCGACTGTACTGTGCCGCTTGCATTAGATGAGATGTCGGTTAAGGATTCAAAGACAGGTGAAGAAATCATCATCAACTATTCAGCATACGGTGCTTCTGCTAATGAAATGGCAAAGTATCTTGGAAAAACTGTTCAGCTGTATTACCGTTCAAGCAAAGCCTCAAATGACAAGGTTCTTATTGAGCTTAGTGCGGATATATACAAAAACGACGAATTGCTTCTGAATTCTGATCTTATAGATTCATTTGAAGGCTCTTCTTTGAAATACTATGAGAGCGATGATTCTGTAAAAACAACTACTGCATCTATCGATTTGGATAATGTTAATGTTCGTTACAACGGCAGATCTGTTGACAATGATGTTGAGCTTGACGGTGTATCATACACACCCGTTCAGGCACTTAAAAAGTGGTTAGACCCGCAGTCGAGCTTGTTTATTAACGGTACAGCAAGACTAATAAACAACACAACAGGTAATTCATATAATATGGTTGATATTTATGATTACGAAACAATCGTTGCTCAAAGAGCTGTATCAACATCAGATTATAAGATTATTGACAAAACAATATCGGGTAACTCACTTGTTCTTAACCCCGATTCACCTTTGTACAAGTTCACGATAACAAAGAATGGCAGTGAAATACAGCCAACAGGCATTGTAGCAAATGATGTTATCAATTATGCAGAAAGTCTTGACGGCGATTTTTATACAGTTTTGGTAACTTCAAAAGCTGTATCAGGTAAAATCACAGCAACGCACCTTAATGCTTCACCCAAAACTATAACAATCGGCGATAAGGAATATAAGGTAACAGACCGTTTCCTTACATATATGGCAACAAAGGAACAGCGTGACATAACATCAGGTATTCAGATAACAGCATACCAGGACGCCTTTGGTAATCTTGAATGGGGTACTGTAACTTCATCATCAGAATTCAATCCGTATGCATATGTTGTGAACGCTTACGAAAATGCAGAGGAATACTATTTGAAGCTGTTTGCACCGCAGAATGTAGCTTCAACATCAATTTCATATTCGACACCTTACACTGTTAAGTCATACAAACTTGCTTCTAATGCTAAACTTAACGGTCAAAAAAGTTCACCCGAAAGCATAGTGAACGCATTGGCAGCTTCACAGGATAAGACAGATGAAGCAATAGCAGGCGGCGATGCAGTATATACAGGATATAACCAGTTTATCCGTGTTAGGTTCAATGCCTCAAAGGAAATTGAGAATGTTATAACTTGCACAAATCCCGGAACAGCAAACGCAAATGCGGATATGCTTGTTAAGTACAGCACTCTCGGAAGTCAAAAGTCATCTGTATCATCATCTTCAGTTTCAACAAATAATGGTACCGTTGCTATCAAATCATCATTACCAATGTTTGTAATCCCTGCTGACAGAAGCGATACAGAAGGATATATGATTAAGTCTGCTATGGGCTCGGGTTCAATGACTTCAGGAAATGCATACTATGTTGAAACTTTTGATGTTAATAACTCAAAATACGCTACATTCCTTGCAATATACGGTTCGGATATACAGAGTGGTACACCCATCACAGGAGGTACTCGCCATACACTTGTTGCATCGGATATAGACCAAGAGGTTGATATGTCAACAAGCGAAACAGTAAGCTTCTTCAAGGGATATGCAAACTCGACAACACTATCTCATATCACTATTTCAGAAAACCCTGAAAACGACTTTGCAGATCTTAACATCGGAGATATAATCCTATACGGACTTGACAATGATAATCGTGCTGATAAGTACATAAAGTCACTCGATTTTTCAGATATCAAGAATATCCTTGACGCAGCAGAAACTGCTGATGATGCAGATACTGTATATGATTGGACAAGCTCACGCTTTACATCAATGTATCCGTCAACAGGCTCTAACAGAACATCAGCTACAATGTACAATGTAATCCGTGTTGCTGATTCGAATACACTTCATGTAACAAGAACAGGATTTGAAAAAGGCACAGGCGAGAATGTTTCATCAGGATTTGAGACCATTTCAATTGGTAATGTAAAGTTCTTCAGATATGATGATGTTGAAGAAGAATTTACACCGTATGTGGCTGACTCTGATAATTCACCTTTGACTATTGATAATCTTATTGGTGCAGATGATGTAGGTTTGGAATGTTCAAAGATTGCAGTATTATCATACTACACAACTACCGCTGATACATCAAGAGTACCTTACATAG
>JAXJPK010000091.1:0-4582 GCA_036311705.1 Clostridia bacterium | reverse complement strand
CCTTGCTAATACTGTGCCTTCAGCATCTTTGATGACTACAGAATGTGTCGGGTTCGCTATATCAGTTGCATTTATTGTGTACTCGATTGCATATTCTGTCTTCGTGTTATATGTACATACAACATTGGCATTATTCAAAGCACTCCATGTAGAACCTACATTTCCAAGATATACCTTGCCGCCCATGAAGGTTACTGTATCAAACCAACCTGCGGGAGGTCTGAACTGTATCAAATTGTTCATATATTCACGACCGTCATAAATTCCTGATAAGTAGCTTGCCCTATATGTACCATTACTCTTATAGTTCAGCAGACTTATTCTGAATGCACTGTTACGATTTTCTGCTCCATATGAAGAGCCGTCACCGTCTTTTGATGTAGTTTCGCTGTCAATATAGACTTTAGCTTTAATCGTTGTCTTTCTGCCTACAATGTCGATATCTTCATTACCAAACAGCGACGCCCACGGCAGATTGCTAACGCTGTCCCAATTAGGATACCACGGATGCAATACAAGCTCCTTGTCCCCACCTCGTTCAACAACAAGCTGGTCATAATACGGGTTGCTCAAGGTAAAAGCGCCCATGCCATAATCTCCTTCGCCCGTATATGCAGGATCCGAAGAAGTATAATTGAAGGCAAAAAGACCATTATTCAGACCGCCATAAAGCGTATTTGCACCTTCCCACTCACCTGTTTCTGCGTTCTTTGTCTTGGTATTGTTTATATAGTTATACTTGTAACTGACAGCCTTATTGTACTTAAGGCCAGTGTTTGTTGTGCTCGTATCCTCTGCATACCATATTCCGTCCTCGTACTTGGCTTCATATTTGCTATCAAAGATTGATTTTGAAGAATCTTTTATCATGAACCTTGTTATAGATGCATTTCCTGTAGTGTTGCCCAATATACCGATTTTTGACGTACTGGTACCGCCGCCCCGGTTTACATAACGATAATAAGGGACAAAATCGTCTGGAGTGACAGGACTATAGCTTTCAAAGTTTTCACTGAAATCTGCCGCAAATGAAACACTACCGATAGACATAACAGACGCCGCCATAAGAAGCGCAACTACTTTTTTGACATTTTTCATTGCCATTTTTTTATCTCTCCTTTTTTAGATTTTTTTGCGTATAAATACGCGGTTTTTGTGATCTATATGTTCCCATATCGGTGTGCTCCCGGTTCAATCACACGACATAGGTTCATACCAAATTTATTTCTCCCCATCAAGGCTCCCTTGTGCAAAGGGAGCTGTCAGCGCCAGCTGACTGAGGGATTGCCACCCTCCTTTACACAAGGAGGGCTTTTTGGGGAATTACTCCACAATGCCCTTTTCAAGCAATGTGATGAGTTTATCAAAGCCGTTAAAGCAGAATACTTCTGCCTGTGCACCGTTGGGAATTTCAACCCCCTCAAATTCAGAGGATTCACTATTTCCAGGCTCAAGGTTTACTAACTTGTAGAACACCTTGCTGCCGTTTGCCCTGTTGTTGTTTCTTACAACTACCGCTACAACATACTGCATAGAGAATCTATCGTTATTCGAAATATTTGCAGTCAGCGTTGTACCCGATTTAGAAACGCTTGTCATTGACAGCTTATCCTCTGTACGGACAGTTATCTCTTTTTCCTCTCCGAGCTTTGACATTGCCGTTGCAGTATCGCCCGAAAGCTTTATCTTGTAGTTTGAGGAAGCCTCCAAGCTTTCGTTGGGGAATGCAACCTTGATTGTGTTATTCTCTATTGTTCTGCCGTTTACCACGCCGTCCTCAATAGTTACGGTGCAGTCCATCTCGTTTCCTGCAGCGTCTGTAACACTTACGATATCTTCCACATTATTGATAAGACCATAGTCAAACTCAAGCTCAACAACCTGATCGGAGTTGTCTGCATTATAGAAAGGTATGGGGTTCTCAACATAATAATTCTCGTCTGTAACCATCATTATATCGGATGCGTTCGATTCTCCAAGTGAGAAATTATCTATTGTAGCAACGGGGCCGTCTTTACTTGTTGTTTTACATTGCTGTGCGTATGAGAGAACTGCCGTATATCCTACATCTTTCTTAAACTCTGAGAAATATACCTTTCTGGATACAGGCGACTGGGATCTTGTAGCGTCTGCAGGGTGCCCAATCTGTGAAGCCGTATATCCTGAATCCAAATAATACTGTGGATTTGAAAGAGTTGTATTTGTTCCTTCGTGTGCGATAGAGCCATCTGCGTTTTCTACTCTGACACTTAATTCAAGTTTAGCTGACTTCTCGCCTATGATATTTCCTGCCTCATCTATGATTCTTGCCATATGAGTCGGGTTATTAATATCCTCAAGATTTAGGTAATACTCGATTGTATAGTTCTTATTCACATTATAGTCACATATATACGCAGGGTTAGTTGGGCCCGCATTTACAAGTGCATATGTGCCGTCAGTCTTTACATGGCCGATATCAGGACCTAAATATGCGTGTCCGTCCTTAAATATTACTGCGTCATACATAGATGCAGGCTTACTTTCCCAACCATTAATCTGTATATGGTTTGCGTTATACCATGTAAAGTTCGGATAGAAGTTTGCAGTTGCCCATGTTGTTTCTTTTGCAATAGAAAGTCTGAATGCGTCTGCCTCTGCCTCATCTCTGATATTTACATCACATCTGATAACCGATTTTCTGTTCTCAAGCTCAAGATTCTCCTTTGCAAACATCGAATACACAGAGGAAATTACATTCTGTCCATTCAAATTTAAAGGCCTTAAATAAAGTACCTTGTTTTCATTTGTATCATCCGGGTTTGGTGTGCCCCCATTATTTATGGTGGCATCGGCACCTATTGTGTTTTCCTTTACTACGCAAAGGTCATAGCTTCTGCTTTCATCTTCTTTACCGGTGAAGCCAATATACATAGGGTAGGAGTCAGTCTGGGCAAAACCAAAATATCCAGGAAGGCCTCCAAACTTAACAGCTGCATTATCCCATACCTTCCAGCAATAGGAGCTTCCGCCTTGGGTAATATATGTACTTGGTCTGATCATACCATCGCCCTCAATAGTGTACTCTCCATCTGCAAAGGGATTTGTCACCTCTGTTTTTACAGGACGGGCAGTATTCGCAGCAATACCCGTATATTCCTTTACAAACTTTGCAAGGCCTGAGCCAGAACTATTGGCATAAGTAGTTACATAAACTCCTCTTGCAGCGTCTGCCTCTTCACGGGTTTCGTACTCCTCAAAATTCTGCGAAAATTCCGTTGTTCTCCTTGCAGCAAAGACGCTGCTTGTAGGAATCATCGTTGCCGCCATTGCCGTTGTCAAAAGCCATGGCATTACTTTCTTTTTCATAAACAACCTCCTCTTGTTTATTTATTTTTAGTCTTTGACAGTCTCCGCCATAAGTCCGGAAAAATTTTACACTTATTGCAGAAAAATCTGCAAAGACCGGAATCAGCGTTTCAACCGCACTTTAACGGAAGGGTGTGTCGCAAACACCTTCATAGAGCGGCAGAATTCGGCTTAATACCGCCGTTTTTTCTACGAAGAGCGACCCCCCCCCATTATGGGTATATACCCATTATACCATTCAATTTTATTGGATAAAAGTGCCAAGTTTTATGGCACTTCTTCTTTTATAATTTTCTACACTTTTTTAGATTTTACTAAAAAATTACAAATCCTATATTTTTTATCATTTTTGTATATCAAAAAATTATATTGCAGAGAATTGCGTTTAAAAACAATATGAACACCCCTTGATTTTTTTCCCGTTTTCATATATAATATAGTTAGTTCATAAAACAGGAGGAAGACATATACATGATAAAGATTATGGTTTGCGGAGATATAAACAACATATCCCCCGATCTTAACGAACGGATTTTAAGTGACAGCTCCTTAGAAATAACACATACAGTTTCCTCCACTGATGAGCTTGTTTATCTGGCTATAAGGGATAATCCTGATGTTATCCTTATGGATATATCAACCATGAATGACCACCCGAAATGTGTCCCCCAAATCTCTGCGGCAGAGAAAATCCTCTCCGCCCGACCGAATATAAAAATTATTATAACAAGCGACACAGAGTCGGACTCTTTTGTTTATGATGCGTATTTAGCAGGCGTCGTGGGGTATATTATTAAGCCCGTCGGCAGCAATTACATAATAAAAACTATTAAAAACGCCAATAAATCCGAGTTTTTTATGGATACATATATGCAGGCGAAAGTCAAGCAAAAGGTGCGCCATAGTCTCAGAGCCGAGGAGAGCATGATGTTCTTTATTAACAAGCTGTCCAACCTTACGGCGATGGAGATGAAAATTTTAAAGCATCTCTATAGCGGTGCAAAACGCCGCGAAATTGCAGAAAAGGAATATTTGTCCGAGGAAACGGTGAAGCACCATATAACCCATATTTTAAAGAAGTTAGATTTCCGTTCCACGAAATGTATGATAGGGCATTTGAATGAACTGGGAATTATGGAGATGTTTGATGTGTAGGGTACAGGCTTTGCACAAAAAAATCTGCAAGTTTTTTCTTGCAGATTTTTTAAGCAGTTATTTTAGTTTATCTTAACAT
>JAXJPK010000090.1:0-3717 GCA_036311705.1 Clostridia bacterium | reverse complement strand
TTTCTTTTTTGTTGCAATATTCTTTATTATTAATACAATTAACAGGTGCTAAATCACCTTCTACGCATCTTAGTATATCACCTATTTTATATATATGCATTGTAATTTTATTAAAAAATATTGCTTTTTTTACGATTTTGATATATAATTATTTTTGGTGATAGATTATGATAGACAGATATACAAGATTGCAAAAAATAAAAAACGAAAAAATAATGGTGAAAGAAAAGAATATTAGCAGTTATCCCACACATTGGCATGAATTTTATGAAATTGAACTGATTATATCAGGAAGTGGGAGCTATATAATAGACGGTGTCGAGAGGAAGATAGAAAGAAATATGTTGTTTTTTATGACACCGGTAAATTTTCATAAGGTAATAACGGAAGACTCGCAGGTTATCACACTTATGTTTACGGGAGAGGTATGTGACAGAAATATGCTGTTTAAGCTTTCTACGGTTTTTAATTCGGACAGTGTTATGCTTTCTGATGAGGATGCAGGGTATCTTGCGACAGTTATGCATGAGCTTAATCTTGCTTCTTCCGAAAATGATGATGAGTACAGCTTTTATTTATTAAACAGTATTCTTGGGAAAATATGTAGGATAAACAATACTCACAGACATGGTTATATGTCAAAAGTACAAAAGGCAATGCTTTATATTCAAAATAATTTCAGAAATGACATAAGACTTTCTGATATTGCAGCTGACGCAGCGGTAACACCATCCTATATGAGCAGTATTTTTTTTAAGGAGTGCGGTGTGAACTTCAAGGAGTATCTGAGTACAATAAGATACGATTATGCAAAAAAGTTGCTTGAGTATTCCAATATGACGGTTACGGATATATGCTTTGAATCTGGATTTTGTGACTATGCAAATTTTGAAAGGCATTTTAGAGAAAGGTTTTTAGTGTCCCCGACACAATACAGGCGAGAAAGAGTAAAAATAAAAGAAAATCTATAATAGATAGATTTTTTGTTCCTGTATAGGAAATTGCGTTTTTTGAAAAAGTATGATATAATAGAAAATGAGTCAAAAATGATATAACAAAAAGAGGTAGTGCAAAACCTTGGATAAAGTTATTGAATTTTTGAGTTGTCCGTTAATTGAAATTGAGATGAGTTGTGGCTTTGTGGAAGTGGAAAAATATATTAAGAAGAATTGCCCCAAGATTTGAATTTTTCAAAAAACGGAGTGCCGTTGAGGCAAATTTGGAAAAGTGTCATTTTATGACCGCACTTGCACAAGAGAGGGTCGAAATGAAATGACAGGGAAATAGACGTTCTCCATGAATTGCGAAGAATATGGAAATGTCTTTTTTCTTTTGGAATAAACAAATGTAATTTATTCTCGTGTTTATGATGTTTAGCATAAATGCCGTAATATCGAATCATCTTAAAGTGTTTTTCGGGTATATGAATAATTAACTTTTTAATAAATTCAATAGCAGAAACAGTTTCTGTAATTAATTTGTTATCTTCATGACGATTGTAGTGAAAAGTGACATTTTCTCCGTCATAATTATCGATTCTTGAAGTAGCGATAACAGGTCTGCCGAGGTATCTACCGATATATTTTAAAACATCATGATTGTTAGTAAGAGTAGGCTTAGCATATACATAGAAACCATTAGGGCAATGCTTGTATATATACGATTTAACTTTTTTAAAAGATTTGCCAATATGAGCTTCAAGATAATTCAATAAAGAAAAACGAAAAGATTTACGAAGGAGTTCATAATGAAAATGTTTAACGACACGCCAAACGGAGAAATTACCTGAGCCACCTTCAGAAATGAGCATATGAATATGAGGATTCCATTGAAGGCTACGCCCAAAAGTGTGAAGAACGCAAATAAACCCGGGAGTAAAATTCTCGGATTTGTTAAGTTTATTAAACATAAAGAAGATAGCATCTGAAGCAGCTTTAAAAAGAAGATTTAGCAGAGAGCGATCTTTTCTGAAAAATATTCTTAATTCTTCAGGGATAGTAAAAACACAGTGTCTGTGGGAAGTGTGAACAAGTTTAAGGGACATAGCGGTTGAACGTTTTCGAGAGTAGAGGTTACCACAGGAGGTACAAAAACGGCTTCTGCACCTGAAAGGAGAAACCATAAAGTGAGAACAATGTTCGCAAAAGTAAAAAGCATACCCCCTTTTGTAGTCACCGCAATGAATCATTTTATCCACATTTTCAATAACAGTATCACGAATTTTAATGTTAGAATTAAGAAGTTTATGAAAATGGTCTGCAAAAATGTTTTGTAAAATACTCATATGTATATTTTACCACAAGATTAGAAAAAAGAAAAGCCTACCCCTCAAGATTGAGGGGCAGGGGTGTTGATGTGCGAGTCATCGCACTTTTTTATTGAAATAAATAACAAATTATGTTATAATTACAAGAGTATGGAGGTGGTTTTTTTATGAGTAATATAACAAAGGTAGATAAAAATCTTATAGTAAATACAAAAATCGAAAAGGATAATATCGTTTTTTACAATGTCTTAGAAGAACCATTTGTGGTTTACGGTATATATCACGAAGACGGAAAATTCCGTCGTTTACCCGAAAGTGTTGCAAAAGCAACGAGTGATGGTGTATTTGCTCTGCACGCTAACACTGCCGGAGGACGTGTCAGATTTAAAACAGATAGTCCCTATATTGCCATAAATGCAACTATGGAGAACGTGGCAATATTCCCGCACTGTGCTTCAACCGGTGTTGCGGGTTTTGATATCTACTGTGAGCGTGACAGAAAAGACGAATATTTTAAAAGCTTTGTTCCGCCTATATGGGATTCTTTTGATGATGTTAAAGACGGTTATGAGAGCGTAATAGATTTTGAAAATGTCAAAATGCGTGAAATAACAATCCATTTCCCGACATACAGTGATGTTAAAAATCTATATATCGGACTTGCAGACAGTGCAAAAATTGAAGCTCCAAAAGCCTATAAATACGAAAAACCGATTGTATATTACGGTTCATCAATAACGCAGGGTGGATGTAGTGCAAGACCGGGAATCACATATCAGAGTGTAATAACAAGACGCTTCAGTTATGACCATATAAATCTTGGGTTTTCGGGCAGTGCTAAAGCTGAACCGGCTATGATCGAGTATATAAAAAATCTTGACATGTCAATTTTCGTATATGATTACGACCACAATGCACCGACAGTTGAACATTTACGAAATACTCATGAAGTTATGTTTAGAGCAATCCGTGAGGCACAACCGGATTTACCGATAATTATGATGTCAAGACCGAAATGGTTTCTTACAGAATCTGAAGAAGAACGTCTGCAAATCATCAGAAACACATACAACAACGCAATAGCTAGAGGGGATAAGAACGTATATCTTATAACAGGACAGGAACTGATGAAATATGTCGAAAACGAGGGAACAGTTGATGATTGTCATCCTAATGATGCAGGGTTCTGGTCAATGGCAAAGGTACTTGGCGATTTTATTGAAAAATTATTATAAATATAACCCGGGAATTGACCCGGGTTATTAATTTTCAATTGACAATTTATGCTATTTAATATATAATTATAGTATATTTTATTTAATAAGGAGATATTATTATGTCAGTTTCGAAAATCAAATACGGTACAATGCCCGATGGCAGAGATGTGTATGACTACATACTTACAAACGGTAATGTAACAGCACAGGTTATTAACTATGGCGGTATCATAA
>JAXJPK010000089.1:0-12121 GCA_036311705.1 Clostridia bacterium | reverse complement strand
TGTGTCAATAACAGCATCAAGCCTTTTATAAACGGCTGAAATATCAGGCTCCTTTTTGCAAATATTGCTATATAGATGAACATTAAAGGTTTCGGGAATATTCATCGTCTTTATAATCTCAAGTCCGGCCTCGTCTGTTATAATATGACCTCTGCCCTCAAGTAAATCTACAATTTTCTGTATTCTGCCCGACGGCATATCGTATGCTATCGGTACATACGGGTTGCCTGAATACATCGCCCCCATAAACGATGCTATGCACTTTCCGCTTTTGGGCAGGAACACCATAACGGGACAGGGCATATAAGACTCTGTTTCCGACTCCAATAATGCCATTGCGATACTCAATCCAACGGATTTGAGCCGATTGAATGAAAAGACCTCAAATTCATCCGTAACGGCAGCCTTATCTTTATATTTCTCCGCAGCAGCGTCAAGAAGCCGTACTGCACTGTTTGGCATAATCATATCAAAAAGTCCTTTACATAAATAATATAATATCTATCTTATTATATCACCATTCATATTATCTGTCAATATTGAAAAACCTCGCAGGGCTTTGCGAGGTGTTGGGTGCGGTAAATATACATCCTTGCGAAATTTGTCGTACGATTTATCTGTTTCGACAATGGGTTACGACAAATTTCGAGGTCTTAGTCTGCTATAATTTTTGGGTAAGTAAATATGAAAGGAAAAACAAACGATGAAAGATATAACAGTATTAACTCAAAAAAGCCCTTTGCGTATGCCGAGGCTTGGGGATTTTATACCCACCATTATGCTTGTTTTGGCATCAAGAGCAAACGCAATGGAGATGTATCCGTTTGCGGCGGCTTTTTTTGCGGCGGCATACGATAAACGGATAGGGTACTTGGGAATAATCGTTGCATCTGTATCTGTTTCTGTGACGGCAGGAGTTAATGCTCTTCCCAAATATCTTATCATTTTAACGGCATATTGGCTTTTTACAAAGCTTGTGCATAAATCAACAACGGTGCTGAATTCCGCAGTTGTCGGAATTTCAACCGCAGTCGGCGGTGCCGTTATGCTTTTTTCGGATTATAACGGGTTATACGATATTTTCCTGTTGGCAACCGAGAGTATTACATCGGCGTTGGTGTATATAATTTTTGAAAAAGCGAAGACTGTTACGGAGGATTTTCACCGCCGACGGGGAATGACGCCCGAGGACTATGTAAGTATGGCAGTAACGGCAGGCGTTATGCTTGCAGGCTTTTCGGGGATAGGCTATAAAGGTATAAGCGTAACGCATATTTTAGTTTCATACATACTTCTTTTTGCGGCATTAAACAGCTCCGTTGCTGCGGCTTCTTGTGCAGGGCTTTGCATTGGATTTATGTCGTCAATGTCAAGCTCGGGTGCGGTTGTAATGATGGGAATATACGGTTTCGGAGCATTATTTGCAAGCTTTATGAACAGCTATAAAAAGCCGGGTTGCTTTGTGGGATATATAACAGCTCTATCGGTTATGCTTATTTATGCACAGAATGTATTTGAGATATCGGAGAGTATCTTAAATGCGGCAATCGGCGGCGTTTTGTTCTTTTTAACGCCAAAGGCGGTGGACGAGTATTTCAGAAGCTTTTTCACAAAATCAATGCAGGTAGAATCTGTCAGCCCTGTCAGGAGAATGAGGGAGTATCTGTCTATGCGACTTCTAAAAACGGCAGAGGCGTTTTCAAGCTTGCACGAATGTTTTTTTTCGCTGTCGGAGGGAAGATTAAAAAAGTATTCTGACGAAATAGGTGTTATATTAGATGAAACGGCAGACAGAGTATGCAATAACTGCAAAATGTGCGGAAAATGTTGGCAAGCCGATTTTCGCCGTACATATAAGAATATGCTTGAGCTTATAGGAATAATTGAGCATGACGGGGCTTTGACGGAGGAGAATATCCCAAACCATTTCTGCGAAAGATGCTTGCGTTCGGCGGAGTTTATTAAAGAAATAAGCCATGTGTACGAGCTTTATAAAAGAGATGTTCTACGCCGCAGTGACGCCATAACAACACGAAATCTTATATCTATGCAGTACAGCGAATTAAGCAAGCTGTTTTCGGGCTTGTCGGGTGCGATTGAGGACGGCTTTGTGTTTCGTGAAGAGGAGGAAGAGGAAATTGTAAATACTCTTGATAAGCTTGGGATTGTGCCGTATGAAATAAGCGTCGTGGAAAGCACAAGCGGAGTTTGCGAGGTATATCTGCGTTTGCCGCCCGCCGTATCGCATACTATAATTGAGGGGGCAATATCAGAGGTATTGGGTAGGTCCGTAACATACGAAAAGACCGAAAACGGATTGAGTAAATATATATCGGGTGCATTATACACACTTGAAAGCTCGGTGTTGCAGCTGCCTCGTGACGGATATGGAGTAAACGGCGACAGCGTTGCGGTGTTTAATTCAGATGAAAGCAAGTTTTATTGTATTATTGCAGACGGTATGGGTAGCGGAAGTGAAGCACAGTATGAGAGTGCGGCGGCTTGCAGGCTTTTAAAAGGCTTTTTGATGTCTGGGCTTGGCATAAAAACGGCGTTGGGGATTTTAAATTCTTCAATGTGTTTAAATATGGAAAATGAGATGTATTCTACCATTGACCTGTTATGCGTCGATTTATACAGCGGTGAGGCACAGATGTATAAAATAGGAAGCGCACAAACGCTTATGCTAAATCAGGGCGAAGTAAAAACGGTTGCCTCATCATCTGTACCTATGGGGATTTTATCTGATATTCGGCTTGATAAGAAAACTGCCGCACTTAAAGAGGGCGATGTTATTTTGATGATGAGTGACGGGATAACCGAATCGGGTTGCAGTGTATCAAGAACGGAATGGATACGAAAAATAATGGCAAAGCCTTTTGAGAGTGTCGATAAGCTGGCAAAAGAGGTTATGGATACTGCATTGGAAAAAAATAACGGTATTGCAAAAGACGATATGAGCGTCGTAGCTATGCGGATTATGAGCAAATAAAAAAGTGTAATAAAAAAATAATTATTGCACATAATACTTGTGTGCAGCGGTGGCACAGAGCGAAAACAGCTGTCGCTGTGCAAAATACCATTTCTATTATCCGGGAGGACGCTCAAATGAGTTGTAGTTGTAACCCTAATAAGAGCATCAAGTGTACAGTGACACAGTGCAAGAATCATTGTCAGGACGAGGATTATTGTATGTTGTCAAGCATCGTTGTCGGAACACACGAATCAAACCCGACAATGGTGGAATGTACGGATTGTACTTCATTCAAATTGAAGTAACAAAGAAAAGAGGACGCTGAAATTTAGCGTCCTCTTTCTTGTTTGTGCCGCATATATAAGTTCTTTACAGTTTTGTTACAAAAATTTGATTGGTATTGATTAATTAAAGGAAATACATTATAATGAATAATAGATAAGTATAGCCAAAACGAGTTAATTAGGTATATTTTAGTAGGTGATATAAATTGAAACAAGGACTTAATGTGCTGCTTTCGCTTATGCAGCTTGATATTGGCGGTGCGGAAACCCATGTTGTTGAGCTTGCAAAGGAGCTTAAAAGACGGGGATTAAACCCGATAGTAACATCAAAGGGCGGTGCATACGAAAGCGAGCTTGAAGAGGCGGGGATAAAGCATTATTGCGTTCCGCTTCAGAATAAGAACCCTTTAAATATGTATAAATCCGTCCGTTTGTTAAAACGGATAATAAAGGACGAGGATATAGACATAGTTCATTCCCATGCGAGAATACCGTCATTTATTCTCGGAAAGCTTCAAAAGAGAATGAAATTCCCGTTTGTCACAACCGCTCACTGGGTTTTCACAACGAAATGGGGATTGAAGTATATAACCGATTGGGGTCAAAAATCGGTTGCCGTTTCAGAGGATATTAAAACATATTTAATGGATAACTACAATATCCCGGAAAGTGATATTCAAGTTACAATAAACGGTATTGATACGGACAAGTTCTCGCCCGATATTGATGCATCGGATGTATGCCGTGAGTTTGGCATAAAGGATACGGATACGGTTATCGTATATGTCAGCCGTATGGACGAATCAAGGTCGCTTGCGGCAAAGCAGCTGATTAATGTTTGCGAGAAGGTCGACAAGCTTGCCGAGAATTTGAAGGTTATTATTGTCGGCGGCGGAGACGATTTTGAAAATGTTAAAAGAGCTGCAAAAAAGGTGAACGACACACTCGGTAGGGAATGTATAGTCCTGACGGGTGCAAGGACGGATATAAACCGCATTATCGCAACTGCGGATTTGTTTGTCGGTGTCAGCCGTGCGGCACTTGAGGCGATGGCGGCACAAAAACCTGTAATAATAGCAGGCAATGAGGGATATATAGGTCTTTTTGATGAGTCAAAGTTAAGCGTTGGAATAGACACGAATTTCTGCTGCAGGGGCTGTATTGAAAGCTCGGAGGAATTAATCTGTGCCGATATTGAAAAGTTTTTCTCGCTTTCGGAGGATGAGAAAAAAGGGCTTGCCGAATACGGCAGAAGCTTAATTAAAAAGGAATATTCCGTTTCAAGAATGGCAGAGGATACAATGCGTGTCTATGATTGGGCTTTGCAGAAAAACAAAGAAATTATAATTTCGGGTTATTACGGATTTAAAAACAGCGGTGATGACGCACTTCTTGAGGCTATCCTAAAGGATATAAAAAGGTATAAAGAAAGCCCGAACATAACCGTACTTTCGGCAAATCCGAAAGAAACGATAAGAAAGTACAGAGTAAATGCAATAAACCGATACAATGTGTTCAAGCTCATTAAGCATATGAATAATGTAGAATTGCTTATTTCGGGCGGCGGCACACTTATTCAGGATGCAACCTCGACAAAATCACTTATATACTATCTTTCGATTATCAAGCTTGCATTACGGAAAAATGTTAAAACTATGCTCTATTCAAACGGTATAGGTCCGCTTAAAAACAGCGGAAACATAAAGAGGGTGCAGAGAGTGCTTAATGAGGTAGATGTCATAACGCTTCGTGACCCTGAATCGGGCAAGCTGATTGACAGCCTGGGCATAGATAAGCCTAAAAAAATCGTGAGTGCAGACCCTGTATTCGGTATCAGCGGTTTTTCAAAGGAGCGAGGCAAGGAGCTGCTTTCTAAAATAGGCGTTCCCGAAAATGCTCAAAGAATACTTGGTGTTTCAGTGAGAAAAACCAAAGACACTTGTGGCAGCTTTGAAAAAGCCGTTGCAAAGACTTGTGACTATATGGCTGAAAAATACGGTTGCCATACGGTGTTTATACCAATGCAGTCCACGAAGGACGAGTCGATTTCAAGAAACATAATGGGGCTTATGAAAAGTGAGTCGCATATAATCAACAAACGGCTTTCGGCGTGTGATATGATAAGCGTTATATCAGCTATGGATGTGTGCATAGGTATGCGTCTTCATTCACTTATATACGCAACAATCGGCGGAGTTCCGCTTATTGGTATAGCATATGACCCAAAAATAAAAAGCTTTATGGAATATGCATCATTAAATCTGTATGCCGATATTGAGGAATTTGATGCCAAAACGGGGATTGAGCTTACCGATAAATTATTTGCAGATTACGATAATATAAAATCCGGACTTAAGGACAGCTATCAAAAACTAAAGCAGAAGTCTATGGAAAACGGGAGAATAGCTGTGGAACTATACGAAAAAGGAAGTGCGAAACTTGCAGAACAAGGAGAGTAACAAAAAAATGTTGTTGACGGCGAGCTTTATGGCGTTTGCAACATTTATTTCAAAGGTTTTGGGTCTTGTCCGTGATTCCTTAATGGGAGCATATTTCGGTGCAGGCATAGAGGCGGACGCTTTTATGGCGGCATCGAAACTGCCGACAACCTTGTTTGATATGGTAATCGGCGGAGTTATCTCTGCAAGCTTCATACCCGTTTTTAACAGTATTCTTACTAAAAAGGGCAAGGATGAGGCGAAAGGGTTTGCCAATAAGTTTATCACAATGATTATTCTGGTGACGCTGATAATTTCGGTGGTTGGTATCCTTTTTGCAGAACCGCTTGTAAGATTTATGGCTCCGAATTTTGGGGCAGAGGCACATGACTTGGCGGTTAAGCTGACATCCATAATGTTCCCGATGATTATTTTTACGGGTATTGCGTTCTCGTTTGTCGGCATATTGCAGTCCTATGGTGAGTATAACATCCCTGCAATAATAAGCCTTGTTTCAAATACGGCTTTAATAGTATATTTTATACTGTTCGGCAAGAGGTTCGGAGTTACGGGGCTTGCGGTGACGATGGTAATTGCCTGGTCGCTCCAGGTCATTGTTCAAATCCCGTCCCTTATAAGGCTTAAATTTAAGTATAAGCCCGATTTCCATTTAAGGGACAGTTCAATAAAAGAGGCGGTTGTGTTTGCTATCCCAATGCTTGTCAGCACATGGGTGCAGCCGTTTTATACACTTATTAATGCAAGATTTGCGTCACATATGGAGGGTGCGTATTCATCTCTTGAATATGCAAACAGACTGTACTTAATAGTAACGGGCGTGTTCTCGTTCGTTGTAACAAACTTGATTTTTCCCAAGCTTGCCCGTGCAAATGCAAGTGATGATAAAAAAGAGGCGAACGAGCTTGTTGCGATTTCGATAAAGTCGATAGTTATGGTTATTGCACCGCTTATGGCGGGTATAGTAATTCTTGCAAAGCCGATAACTTCCATAATATACGGTCACGGTGAGCTTGCAAGCCACTCGGGTGTTGTTGCAACCGCATTGGCGTGCTACGCAACGGGAATGGTGTTCCTGGCATTAAACGAGGTTTTGTCAAAAACATTTTTCTCAATGAAAAAATCCGTAACACCGATGATAACCTCGCTTGTAAGTATGTTGTTTAACATAATACTTGTTATGACGATATATCCGTTTATTAAAGGCGATATTGTTCGACTGACGGGCGGACTTGCTATTGCGGCGGCAGGCGGAAGTATTGTTAATGCTTTACTTAACGGTGCAATGCTTTTCAGATTATCGGAGGGATTTATAAACCGTGACGGAGTTATAACAATTTTGAAATCTCTGGCAGCGGCGGCGGTTATGGCGGCGGTAGTCAGGATTGTTTATATGTTTATCGGAACTGCCGACACATTTATGGGCAGTATCATAACTTGTGTTGTTTGCGGTATTGTCGGAGTGGCAATATATGCGATTATGCTTGTGTTGTTAAGGGTTAAGGAGATAATGGGTTTTATCCCGAAAAGAAAAAGATAAGGAGATGACGCTTTTGGTCGGAGAAAGCTTTATAATTTCAAAGGCTGTGGCATTTTGCCGAGGCTTTGGAGATAAGTTCAAAAAGAGCCGATTGGGTGCGACTGTTGAGAATATAAACGGTTTCTTTCAAAACTCATGGAAAAACAGTATTATTATGCGGTTTTTAAAGGGTACAAATATAAGAACATCCGGCAGTGTTCTCAAAAAAATAACTATGTTTCCGTTTACGGCACTTGAATTTTTGCAGAAAAAAATCGGCGGCAGTTTGGCGGACAAGCTTGGAAAAAGTATATTTTGTGAGGCAGGCAGTAGTTATGTTCATAACTTTATGGCTGTAAATACGCGGTTTTGGGGTATAATGCTCTTATGTGCAACCGTTATATTCAACCTCTTGCATTGGTCGGCGGGTATGGGAATTAATAGGATAATTCTTGTGCTTTCTGCAATCTCGGCAGTATTTGTATGCACAAATATGAATATTATGGGATTTTTAAACACATCAAAGCTTGTGGATTTCGTAAAAGCTTGTGCAGGCGTCAAAAACATCAGCTTTGATTTTTATAATGAGAAATACACAGTCGGCAAGTTAAGGCTTATTGCGGCGGCGGCAGTCGGTGCCGTAACGGGCGTCGGGGTGTTTGTATCTCCGATTTTGGGCTTGCTTATTCCGTTTGCTCTGTTCGGTATGCTGCTCGTGTTGAAATACCCTGTAACAGGTGTGTATGCCGCAGTATTTGTTGCACCGTTAATCCCGTTCTCGTCAATGCCGCTTGCAGGCATATGCTTATGGACAATGCTTTCACTTGCGATAAAGTCGATAACGGATAAAAGCTTCAAATGGCGTAAAGAGGGAGTGGGTGTATCACTCGTTCTGTTCCTGGCAGTGCTTTTGGTATCGTGCATTTTCTCATTTGCAAGAATGAACAGCCTTGTAGTATGGTTTATGTATCTTGTGTTTGTATCGTTCTATTTTGCGGTATTGAACACGATTGATACTCGTGAAAAACTGTATGGCTTGTTGCGTTTGTTTGTCATAAGCGGTGCGTTGGTTGCTCTATACGGCGTTATGCAATACGCATTCGGCTGGACAACGACAAATGCGTGGATAGACGAAGAGATGTTTGAAGAAGAAACGATGCGAGTATATTCAACACTTGCAAATCCTAATGTTCTGGGTGAATATTTGTTGCTTGTTTTGCCTGTGTCGCTTGTATTCTTTCTAAAGGATAGGGCGAAATCATTATCAAAGTGGGTTTATCTCGGCATAACGGGAATTGTGTTCCTTTGCCTGATTTTAACACAGTCAAGAGGCTGTTGGCTTGGATTTATGGTAAGTGTGGCAGTATTTGTGACATTCTACGAAGGCAGATGGTGGGGATTTATACCGCTTATAATGTGTGCATTGCCGTTCGTTTTGCCGCAGACGATTATTGACAGATTGTTAAGTATCGGAAATATGGGCGACTCGTCAACCTCTTACAGAGTGTATATCTGGATGGGTGCTATGGGTATGCTCCGCCACTATGTTTGGGGCGGTATTGGTATGGGTGAAGCGGCGTTTGCGGAGGTATATCCGCTGTTCTCATACAATGCCATAATTGCACCTCATTCGCATAACACATACCTTCAGCTGTTGGTTGAAGGCGGCATACCTGCGTTAGCAGCATTTATAACCGTTTTGGTTGTGTTCTTTAAGAGCGGGCATACGGTGTATATGAGGAATAATAAAAAGTCACTCGACTCCGCTATGGTATTGGGGCTTGGGGCAGGCGTTGCAGGATTTCTGCTCCAGAGTATGTTTGACTACACATTCTACAACTACAGAGTTATGGCGGTATTCTTTATGGTGATAGCCATATCTGTTGCGATGAAATATACAATAAGCGGCAAAGAAAGCGAGGATAATATATGAAAAAAATCATAGAAGTATCAACCGATACCAATATCGGCGGTGCAGGTAAAGTCCTTGTAACATTGCTCAAAAACTTTGATTATGACAAAATGGAGGTTAAGGTTATCCTGCCGCCCGACAGCTTGCTGAAGCCCGAAATTGAAGAGCTGGGAATACCTGTTATCGAGGTTTGCGGCATTGCCGAAAAATCACTTGATTTTAACTCTATAAGCAGGCTTAAAGCCATATTTAAGGAGGAGAAGCCCGACCTTGTTCATACCCATGCGAGTATGTCGGCAAGGATTGCGGCACGCAGGGCAGGTGCAAAGGTTATCTATACCCGTCACAGTGTTTTTCCGCAGTCAAAGCGGTTGACAACATTCCCCGGAAAGCAAATAAGCGGATTTATCAATAATTATTACAGTGACGGAATTATTGCTGTTGCGGAGGCGGCAAAGGATAATTTGACAGATACGGGCGTTAATCCGAAAAAAATAAAGGTTATCTTAAACGGTGTTGACGGCTTGGAGCCTGTTAGTGAAGCCGAGAAAAACGAAATACGAACCCGATTCGGCGTTCAAAACGGAGAAAAAGTCATTTCGATTGTTGCACGAATTGAAAAGGTTAAAGGTCACGAGTATTTCATAGATGCGGCAAAGCTGTTGCTTGATGACGGATATAAAGCGAAGTTCTTTATTGCGGGAACAGGCTCATGCCGGGACGAGCTTAAAAAGAAAGTCAAGGCAATGGGACTTTGCGATAATGTGATATTTACGGGGTTTATTCCCGATATTGACAAGCTTATGGCTATGACGGATATTCAGGTAAATGCGTCATACGGCACAGAAGCGACAAGCCTTGCATTGCTTGAGGGAATGAGCATAGGTATTCCTGCTGTTGTGTCGGATTTCGGTGGTAATCCCGGGGTTATAAAGAACGGTGAGAACGGGTTTGTTGTTGCAAAGCAAAACAGTGCGGCATTGAAAAAAGGCATTGAAAAGCTTTTGACGGATGATGAACTATACGCCGAAATGTCAAAACGAAGTGTGGAAATGTTCAACAAAACTTTCACTTCAAAAAAGATGACGGAAAACACCGAAAAGCTATATTTTGAAATACTTGAAAGGAGCAAGCGAAAATGACAAACAAAAAGAAATGGACGCTGATTGATACGCTGATTGTGATACTTGTTGCTGCAGCGGCTTTTGCATTGTACAAGACCTTTGGCAAGCAGCGTGTTATAGACAATAAGAGGACAATAGAAGCGGTAGTTCTTATCCCAAGGGAGGATGCTTCGGTTAAAGATGCAATAAAAGAGGGCGACAAAATCACAGTCAGTCTTACGGAAAAGGATTCGGGTATTCTTAAAGCGATTGAGGTTAAGGACGCACAAACAATGGTGTATAACTCCATTGACGGCGTGTATATTAATGAGCCTGTAGAGGGTATGATTGATATTTTTGCAACTGTTGAATTGGAGGTTGCGGAAACAGATTTTGCTTATACTACGGGCAGCACAACCGTTAAAGTTGGCGAGAAATTGCCGTTTCGTGGCAAGGGCTTTGCGTTGGAAGGCTATGTTATAGAAATAAACGAGCAGTAATAATCTGAAAGGAGTTAGTGATTTTAATTATGAATAAAGACGGAAAAATCAAAGGAAAATTCAATATAATTGATGTCCTTGCGGTTATCCTTGTTATCGCTGTTATACTCGGACTTGCGGTCAGATTTAAAAGCTCGGTAACAACAGCAGTGAAATCCGATGAGGAATTTATATATACCGTCAGAGTTGAGGGCGTTAGAGATTACACAATAGACGCATTAAAGAAAGGCGGAAAGCTGACCGATAAAAAATCGGAAAAGGATTTGGGTGAAATAGTGAGTGTTAAGGAGGAGCCGTCAAAAGTCCAGAGCGAGCGTGCGGACGGAAAGATTGTCCTGGCGGACCAGCCTGACAGATATACCGCAATCGTAACGATTAAAACACGCGGAAAAGAATCGGATAACAGTTATATAACAGCCGATTCAAACGAGCTTTCGGTTGGCAGAATGACCGAAATATATTCTAAATATGTTCATACATCGGGAAAGATTATGAGCGTGGAAAAAATAAGCAAATAAAAATAGGAGTTAATTATGGCATATAAAAGGATTTTAACAATACAAGACATTTCGTGTTTGGGACAATGCTCGTTAACGGTTGCATTGCCGATACTCTCAGCTTGCGGTAACGAAACCTGCATTATACCGTCAGCGATACTGTCAACGCACACAGCAGGCTTTTCGGGCTTTACATTCCGTGATTTGACAGAGGATATCCCGAAAATCGAGGAGCATTGGAAAAAAGAAAATATCAAGGTCGATGCGGTTTATACGGGTTATCTCGGCAGTACCGAGCAGATTGATTATGTTAAGAGTATAATGGATACAACGAAAAAAGAGAACTCTTTAAATATAGTTGACCCTGCAATGGCAGATAACGGAAAGCTTTACCCTGCATTTGATGATGTCTATGTAGATGCAATGAAATCACTTTGTGCAAAGGCGGATATAATTCTGCCGAATATAACAGAGGCTTGTTTTTTGACCGATTCGGAGTACAAGGAAGTTTATGATGAGGCATACATAACAGAGCTTTTAAATAAGCTTTGCGATATGGGTGCAAAAACTGTAGTTATGACAGGTGTGTGCTTCAACAAGGACAAAATGGGCGTTGCGGTGTTTGAAAATCGCAAGATGGACTATTATGAGCATGAACGCATAGCCGAGGGCTGTCACGGAACGGGAGATGTGTATGCATCAGCGTTCTGCGGTGCATTAATGCAGGACAAGACGCTTATGGAGGCGGCAAAAATTGCGGCGGACTATACTGTTTTGTGTATAAAGAAAACGCAGGGTGATGCCGAGCATTGGTACGGAGTAAAGTTTGAAACGGCACTCCCCGAATTGATAGATATGTTAAGATAAGAGTTAATA
>JAXJPK010000088.1:0-1964 GCA_036311705.1 Clostridia bacterium | reverse complement strand
GCATTGTCATAAAAAAGAACTTCGCATCAGGGCTGATTTTTTTAAGCCTATTGATAATTTTACCGAAATAACAAGCGAATGTATCCTTATCCTCAAGATAGTCTTTCGCTGTTCCTGGTTCTGGGTTTTGACAGGGTAAGTCGTTCACGCCCAACGCAAAAATATACGCTTGTGCCGCTTTGGTCGGTGACCAGAAACGATTAGCGTCAGCAAAGCTTTCCCAATACTCTTTGGCAGTCATACCGCCCCTTGAGAAATTGTACACTGTTGCACCTGTCATTCTTGCGATGTACTGCCCCCATGAATATTCATATAAGTCATACCAATGGTGTGCACCGTTTTCGTCGACTGTTTCAAACTCGCCGGACGAAAGGCTGTCGCCGACAACCGCCATTGTTCTGAATATACCGCAAAATCCACCGTCGTCAACAATTCTGTCAAGCGGCTTTTCGCCGTCTTTTACATAATAATCCGTAATGTTCATATTAAGTTTTTCCTCCGTTTTTAAAGTTGCGAACATTATAACATAAACGAGAAATAAAGTCAATAAAATATATTTAAAATATTGGTTGCATTTTTTATAAACATCTGCTATACTAACAATGGATAGGAGGATTTAAATACCAAAATGATTAAACAACTCATACTGCAATTTATTCTTATCGCTTTAAACGCATTCTTTGCGGCAACGGAAATTGCAGTTATCTCACTGAACGAAAAAAAGGTAAAAGCAAAGGCTGAAGACGGCGACAAAAAAGCAAAAAAGATGCTCAAAATAATAGAGGAGCCAACACGGTTTTTGTCAACCATACAGATAGGCATAACACTTGCGGGCTTTTTGGGCTCGGCGTTTGCTGCGGATAATTTCGCCGAGAGACTCTCGAATTTTGCGGTAAACCGATTTGGATTGGCACAAAATTATGCAGGAATGATAAATTCGGCGTCGGTTATCATAATAACGCTTATTCTTTCATATTTCACGCTTGTTTTGGGCGAGCTTGTCCCCAAGCGTGTTGCGATGAAGCATAAAGAGAAATTTGCCGAATCGGTTGCAGGTGTTATGGCGGTCCTTGCGACTGTCCTAAGCCCTATAGTGGCATTGTTGACAGGTTCAACCAATGCAATATTAAGATTGCTCGGAATTGACCCGGACGAAAAGGAGGAGCCCGTATCCGAGGAGGACATTGTAATAATGCTTGATGCGGGCGTTGACGAGGGCAGTCTTGACGAAACCGATATAGAATATATAAAGAATGTGTTCAAGCTTGATAATCTTACGGCGGCGGATATTATGACGCCGAGAAAAAAGGTAGAGTTCATCTCCGATACGGCTGCAAACGATGAAATTCTTGAAATTATCAAAAACGAAAGCTATTCAAGAATGCCTGTTTATTCCGAAACGGTTGATGAGATTGTGGGTGTTCTCTACGCAAGAGATTTCTTGCTTAACTACACAAAACCGGGCTTTACACTCAAGGATGCGATGTTCGAGCCTACATTTGTGCCTGAAACAATGCATCTTGACCTGCTGTTTAATGATATGCAGAAACAGCATAATCACATTGTTGTGGTTGTGAACGAATACGGCGTACCGTCGGGAATTGTTACTATGGAGGACATATTAGAGGAGCTTGTTGGCGAGATTTGGGACGAAACCGACGAGGAAACAGCTGATATATTAAAAATCGGCGATAACACATATCGTGTTTTAACAGCGACATCACTTGAGGAGTTCTATGATTTCTTTGAACTCACGCCCGACGAGGAATCCGAGGCAACAACCGTAAACGGCTGGCTAATCGAAAAGAACGAAACAATTCCGCAAATCGGATATGAATTTAATTATGAGAACATTTCAATGACCGTAACAAAGGCGGACGAGATGATGACGCACGAAATTCGTGTGGTAAAAACCGAGATTTCCGAACCCGAGGAGGAATAAAAGTAAATTTTGGGTATAAAAT
>JAXJPK010000087.1:0-16734 GCA_036311705.1 Clostridia bacterium | reverse complement strand
TCAAATACTGCCTGGGGATACTTTTCGGCATGTCTAACATCTACCGCTTCGACATTTACGGGTAATGCCGGGCTATTCGGAAAGGTCTATTTCCCACGCCTTGTCAGTCCCATAACAAGCGTTATATATGCGTTGTTGTCTTTTTTTATACAGCTTGCTTTGGTAGGCGTTATAATGGTTATCTACGCCACAAGAGGAATAGTTGTTCTTCCTAATAAGGCAATAATTCTGTTGCCGATTATGATTTTGCAGATGGCACTATTGGGCTTGGGCTTGGGAATAATAATATCGTCTGTTACAACAAAATACAGGGATTTATCAATCCTTGTAGGGTTTGGGGTGCAGCTTTGGATGTATGCAACACCTGTTGTTTATCCTATTTCTCAAGCATTAAGAATGGGGAAGGGCATTTATAGACTTATAATGCTAAATCCCGTTGCACCGATTATTAATAACTTTAGGTATGCGGTTTTAAGCTGCGGAACGATGAATTATTCGTATTGGGGAATAAGCTGGATTGTAACTCTTGTAATTCTTTTCTTTGGTGTTCTTATATTTAACAGGGTTGAAAAGACCTTTATGGATACTGTATAAGGAGAAACGATATGAATGATACAGTAATAGAAATAAATAATGTAAAAAAATTATATCGTCTTGGCACAATAGGCGGCGGTACTCTTAAGGGTGATATACAAAGCCATTGGG
This sequence comes from Clostridia bacterium, assembly GCA_036311705.1. Taxonomy (GTDB): domain Bacteria; phylum Bacillota; class Clostridia; order UBA1381; family UBA1381; genus Ornithomonoglobus. Next base: position 16,029 of record JAXJPK010000087.1, on the reverse strand, counting down.
CGAGATTACGCCATAAAGAGGACCCAAACCTTAAAATAGGGCAGAAAATGTATTCTAAAAACGAAAAATTTATGGCACTTGACGGCATTAGTTTTAGCGTGAAAAAAGGTGAAACACTGGGGCTGATTGGAAGAAACGGCGCGGGAAAATCTACGCTATTAAAGCTTCTATCTCGTGTAACTTCGCCGACAGAGGGCGAAATACGAATGAGAGGAAAAGTTTCTTCAATGCTTGAGGTTGGCACGGGCTTTCATCCTGAGCTTACGGGTAGGGAGAATATATATCTCAATGGTGCTATTCTTGGTATGAAACGCAAAGAAGTTGACGAGCGTATTGAGGAAATAATTGATTTTTCAGAGTGCAGGAAGTTTATAGATACTCCTGTTAAAAGATATTCGTCGGGAATGTTTGTCAAGCTTGCATTTTCGGTTTCTGCCCATCTTAATTCCGATATTATGCTTATGGATGAGGTTTTGGCTGTAGGTGATATGGCATTCCAAAAAAAATGCATAGATAAAATGGTTTCAGTTGCACGAGATGAAGGGAAAACAATAATTTATGTAAGTCATAATATGCAGACTATACGACAGTTGTGCAACCGTGCTATAGTTCTCGATCATGGAAAAGTTGCGTTTGACGGAGAGGTCGAGGATGCGATTAATATATATCTCAAAAGCGATGAAATGATAACTAAAGTGTTTAATGACTTTAAAGATGCTCACAAATATAATTTCTTAACAAATAAAGTTATAATGGATTCGCTGGAAGTTCTGGGGAAGGATAATTGTCATTTCAAAGATGATGAGAAACTACGGTTTAAGCTGAAATTTCACTGTGATAAATCAGTGGACAATCTCTCGTTTAGAATGTTGATACATAATAATGACCAGGTTATTACCGCTACAGCCGTATGTTATAATTTTATGTCGTGTGAAAGCAGTAAAAGCTATGAGAAGATTTTTGAAGTAGATATTTCAGGCTTTGCAAATGGAGTATATAAGGTCATACCTGCATTATTTGAATTAAATGAGCTTGGTGATGTCATCGATGCCGATGCCGTATGCCCCGGACTTATATTTGAACACGAGAGAACGACACCGATTTTGTGGAAAAACAGACTGTACGGTGATATTGTTCTTAATGACATTGTTTGTATTGATTGATATTGTTGTAAAAAACCTTGGAATTAATATTATAAGATATGAATATTATGTATATAGACTTCATTTTATAGGGGGAATATTTTATGAATCCTATTGTTATTTATAAATCAAAGTACGGTTCCACAAAACAGTATGCCGAGTGGATAGCGGATGAGTTGAACTGCTTGGCTGTCGATGCAAAAAAAGCTTAAAGTAGATAATTTAAGAAACTACGATACAATTATATATGGCGGTGGGCTATATGCGGAGATTATAGCAGGAGTAACTCTTATTACAAAAAATATGGATTTACTCGCTGATAAAAAGATTGTTATATTCACCACAGGGCTCACCCCTATTGATTGCAGGAAATATTATGACGGACTGATTATCGAAAAGAATTTTAAGGGCGATACATACTCAAAAATAAAGATGTTTAATTATCCGGGAAAGATGATTTTATCAGAGCTTTCGGTAGTTCACAGGACTGCAGTAAAGACACTTAAAAAGGTTATGCAAGATAAGAAAAATCCGACAGATATGGAAAAACTGCTAATCAACTTATGTGATGCCGATGGGGATTTTTCGGACAGAACATTAATCAAGGATTTAATAGAATTTGTTAAGGCTGATTAAAAAAATAAATTTACAAAAGGAGTGTTTTTATGTCGAACATATGGCATGATATTAGCCCAAAAAGAATTTCACCGTCAAAATTTATGGCGGTTATTGAAATTCCTGCAGGTTGTAAAAATAAATACGAAATGGATAAGGATACGGGCTTATTAAGACTTGACAGGGTTCTTTATACTTCCACACATTACCCTGCAAATTACGGATTTATCCCAAGAACATATGCTGAGGACGGCGACCCTCTTGATGTCCTTGTGTTATGTCAGGAATCAATCGTACCGATGACTTTGGTTGAGTGTTATCCAATAGGCGTACTAAAGATGATAGATGATGACCAGCTTGACGAAAAGATAATCGCTGTGCCGTTTAATGACCCGTCACATAGCTGTTATTCGGACATTTCCGAACTGCCCTCGCATATATTTGAGGAGATTTCACACTTTTTCAAGGTTTACAAATCCCTTGAGGGTAAATCAACAGTTGTTAACGAAGTGCTGGGTGCAAAGGAAGCAGAGGAAATAATTACAAAGTGTATTTTGGCATATAAAGATGCATATTGTTAATTGATTTAAGGCGGCATTTTTGTGCCGCTATTATTTCGAAGTGAAAGGAAAAGATTATGGTATTACTTAACGGAACAAATCTTAAAAAGATGTTTTTTGATGAAACTTTATTTTCTGATGTTTCGTTTAATATCGCAGAGGGCGATAAAATCGGATTTATTGGCATAAACGGTGCAGGAAAATCCACGCTTTTTAAAATAATTAACGGCACTATGGAAAGTGACAGCGGTGAGGTGTATAAAAACAAGCTTACTAAAATAGGCTATCTTGACCAATACACCTGCACAGAATCTGACAATACAATTATGGATGAAATGCTGACGGCTTTTAGTGAAGTTATTTTGATTGAAGATGAACTGGAACAAATAAGACATAGCATAGAATCAAAAACGGGAGATTTAGAAACTCTTGTAAAGCGTCAAACTTTTTTACAGGAACGATTTGAAGCACTTGACGGATACCAATACAAGGGACGGATTCGTTCGCTTTTAATCGGACTGGGGTTTTCGGAGGAGGATTTCGCAAGACGAGTTGATACGCTTTCAGGCGGGCAAAAGACAAGGCTTTCACTTGCCCGACTTCTCGCCTCTGATGCTAATCTTCTGTTGCTCGACGAGCCGACAAACCATTTGGATATTGAATCAGTTGAATGGCTTGAGGGATTTTTACAGAGTTATAAGGGTGCTTTCGTGATTATTTCACATGACCGTTATTTCCTTGACAGGGTAACAAATCGTACTTTTGAAATGGATAACGGACGGCTTCTGACCTATAACGGTGCATATAGCGATTATATAAAGCAACGAGAAATAGACAAAAAGACAGAAGAACGAAATTTCGAGAATACAGTTAAAGAAATTGAACGGCTTGAGGGGATAGTAGAACAACAGCGTAGATGGAACAGAGAGAAAAATATTAAGACCGCCGAAAGTAAGCTTAAAGTTATTGATAAGCTGGAAAAAACGCTTGTGAAGCCTAAGGCAACTCTTGATGAGATGTCATTTTCTTTTACAGCATCAGAGGGCGGAGGAAATGATGTGTTAATGTGCCGGAATGTTGGTATGAGTTTTGGTGAAAAGAATATTTTTAATAAATGTGATATTCATATTACGAAAGGAGAAAAAGTATTTCTTCTTGGCTCAAATGGTTGCGGGAAAACAACGCTTATTAAAAATATTGTTGGTCAATACACACCGACTGAGGGTGAAATAAAGCTTGGTTCAAACATTACTGTTGGATATTATGACCAGATTCAAGAAAATCTTGACCGAACCAAAGATATTTTCTCGGAGATACACGATGAATTTCCAAAAATGACAGAAACACAGATTAGAAACGCATTAGCTGTGCTTCTTTTTAGGGGTGAAGATGTTTTTAAGCAAATCTCTACACTTTCGGGCGGAGAAAGAGCGAGAGTGGAGCTTGTTAAGCTTATGTTAAAGCCGTCAAATTTCTTGGTGATGGACGAGCCGACAAACCATCTTGATGTGCAATCACGAGAGGCTCTGGAAAATGCCTTGAGTGGCTATAACGGTACAATGCTTGTGGTTTCACATGACAGATATTTTATTAATAAGCTTGCAGACAGAATTATTTATATGGATAACGACGGATTAGAGAGTTATCTTGGTAATTATGATTATTTTTCCGAACATCGTAAAGCTTCTGTACAGTCCAATGAAATGGTAGAAGAAAAAAAGCCCAAAAGTCTTGATTATCAGGAGCAGAAAAGACAGCAGGCAGAAAAACGGAAGGTTCTTAACAGGTTTAATAAGGTTGAGGAACTTATAGAAAAAATAGAAAACGAAATTGATGCACTAAATACTGAAATGCTAAATCCGCAATATAGTGCTGATTTTTCAAAGCTTGCAGAGCTATCAAGAGATGCGGAAACAAAGAATGAAGAATTATTATCCTTAATGGAGGAATGGGAACAACTTCAAACTGAAATAGATGAAAAGGGGTATTAAAAATGAGGGCAGTAATCCAAAGAGTCAATAGCTCAAGCGTTTCTGTTGACGGTAATGTAATAGGTGAAATAGGGCAGGGATTGCTTGTGTTTTTAGGTGTTGGTGATGGTGATACTGAAACCGATTTGAGATATATTGCCGACAAAACTATTGGGCTTAGGATATTCTCCGATGAAAACGATAAAATGAATTTGAGTGTGAATGATATAGGCGGCAGTATTCTTGTCGTATCTCAATTTACATTATATGGCGACTGCCGTAAAGGCAGAAGGCCAAATTTCACTTCATCAATGGAACCTATCGGGGCTTGCAAGCTGTATGAAAAATTTATTGAATACATCAGAAGCTGTGGTATAAATGTCGCTCACGGTGAATTTGGTGCGGATATGAAGGTGAAGCTTGAAAATGACGGACCTGTAACTATTTTGCTCGACAGCAGTAAAATACTGTAATTGTTAATAGCGGGGTACACATTATTATTGTGTACCTTTTTTTATCTATTGGAGTGCAGCACAGCGAAACGACAGTCACGATAGCGACTTTTTTATTTGCCAAACATAACGCCGATAAAATCAGATGCAATAACTGCGGATATTAACGCAAGTGTCCGTGTATGCATAACAAATCCTTTATTAATTATTGAGGCAACCACTAACAATATTACAGAAAACAATACCCCTATGGACATCGAATTGAGTAGTATTTTTGAATTATTGGCACGGGCAGTACCGAACGAGGAAATAAAAACACCAATAACTATAGCTGCAAAAACGGCTATGCTTGCTGTTTGTTCACTTATTACAAAAAAATAAACAAGCACAGCACTAATTATGAGTGCTACGGCGGCAAAAATAAAGGATAAAGCAGTACCTTTTAAGATGGATTTTAAGTTCATAAATATCACCTATGTTTCCTTTCGCATAGTTATAGTTAAATATATGTTAAATATATCTTGTAAATTACGAAAAATATTAAAAACTTCATAAAATCAGTTGAATTCTTTGTAAAGGTATGATATAATTATATCATGAGGATTATTATGGCGAATGTATGGCTTTAATTGCTTCCCATATGCGAATATAATAAAAAAGGATGGGATTTTGATGTTAAAAAGTATGACCGGTTACGGCAGATGCGAACACATAATCGGCTCAAAAAAGATTACTGCGGAAATAAAATCGGTAAATCATAGATTTTCAGATTATAATATAAAAGTTCCCAGACAATACGGATTTCTTGAGGATAAAGTTAGGGAACGAGCAAGCCGCGATATTGCACGGGGTAAGGTCGATATTTACATCAGTATCGAGAATTGCGGTGAGTCTGACAAAATTGTTACCGTAAACAAGGAGCTTGCATCAAATTATGTAAGCATTTTATCCGAGCTTTCCGAGGAATTTGGAATAGATAACGATGTAACGGTGTCTACTATAGCATCATTTGGTGATATATTCCGTTCAGAAATCAAAAGAGATGATGAGGAGGAAATCTGGTCACTTACGGAAGGTGTGCTGGCAGAGGCTTTAGATTCATTTGTGGCAATGCGTAAGCGTGAGGGCGGTAGAATTGAAGAAGACCTCCGTGCGAGAATTAATTATATGAAATCCCTTGTCGAAAGAATTGATGAGCGTTCTCCACAAATCGTTGAGGAATATAAGAATAGACTTTATTCTAAAATTAAAGAAATACTTGACGGTGCAGAACTTGATGATTCACGCATATTAACTGAGGTTGCAATATTTGCAGATAAAGTGGCGGTGAATGAGGAAACTGTGCGTCTGTCAAGCCATTATGATGAATTTTTCACCATTATGGACAGCAATGAGCCTGCGGGCAGGAAGCTTGATTTCCTAATTCAAGAGATAAATCGTGAAGTTAACACTATTGGTTCAAAGGTGTCTGATTTGGAGGCTACAAAAATAGTTGTAGAGCTTAAAGGCGAAATAGAGAAACTGCGAGAGCAGATACAAAACATAGAATGAGGTAGTTTATGAAACTTATAAATGTAGGCTTTGGAAATATGATCAGTGCCAATAGAGCTGTGGCAGTTGTCAGCCCTGACAGTGCACCGATCAAGCGGCTTATAAGAGAGGCTGAAGACAGGGGAATGCTTGTAAATGCAACATATGGCAGACGAACAAGGTCTGTAGTTGTTATGGATTCAAAGCATGTAATACTATCTGCAATACTCCCTGAAAAGCTTGCCGTCAGACTTGACGGAGAATATGATGCAGGGATGTATGCGGACGAGGATGAAGAATAAAGGAGATACAATGCGAGGAATATTGTTTGTACTATCAGGGCCGTCAGGTACAGGAAAGGGTACTGTTTGTGAAAGAATTTTAGAGCGGGAGGACACTCTTGCTATTTCTGTTTCCGCAACCACAAGAGAGAGAAAAAATGGTGAGGTTGACGGTAAAACTTATCATTATGTAACAAGAGATGAGTTCGAGTCGATGATAGATAGGGGTGATATGCTTGAATATGCGTTGTATAACGGGAATTATTACGGCACACCCAAGGCTGCAGTTGAATCACTGTTGAGCGAAGGAAAAGATGTTATGCTTGAAATTGAGCCGCAAGGTGCTCTGCAAGTTAAAAAGCTTTTTCCCGATGCGGTATTGATTTTCTTGATTCCGCCTTCAATGAAAGAACTCAAAAGAAGACTTTTAACACGGGGCAGAGAAAGCGTTGATGAGATTAATGAACGCATTAATACTGCTAAATGGGAACTCAAGCAAGCGGATAAATACACAACGCTAATTGAGAATAATGACCTTGAACAATGTGTTGGACAGGTTTTAGAGTATATTGACTCAAAGCGTAAAGAAAGTATAAAAATTAATGATTTAATAAATGAAGAAGTATAAGCAGGAGGAATTTAGTTATGATGACAAAACCGGGAATTACAGAATTGGATAAGTATGTTGATAGCAGATACACACTTGTATCAATGGTTGCAAAAAGAGCAAGAATGATTGGTACACAGAGAAGTCGTGATGAAGAAAACGGTATTACAGTTATATCGGATGAAAAGCCTGTTACACAGGCTGTGAATGAGATTACAGACGGAACAGTAGGTTATGTTCGCTCGGAGGCAATCCAGAGAGCCCGCGTATATGAGCAGGAGAAGTTTGAGGCAATATCAAATCTTGAAAAAGATGCTATTGAAGCATCTTCAAAAAGCGAATAAGATTAGAAATGTATGCTGAAATTGTGGTCAACCAACCTTCGAGGGCGGTTGACCGTGTGTTTGATTATAAAATACCGGACCGTCTTATTGATAAGATTTCAATAGGAAGCAGAGTTATAATACCGTTTTCGCACGGAAATGCAGAAAAAGAAGGTTTTGTTTTAAGAATAAAACCTCACTCGGAAGTAAAATCAGGTATTAAAGAAATCATTGATATATCATCTGAGGAGGCTGCATTTAAAGCTGATATGCTTGAAGTTATTGAGTATATTCACAACAGGTATTTATGTACATACCTCGAAATTATTAAAACCATTATGCCTACAGGCACAAATATGAAAACTGTAGAATGGATTTCTATATCTGATTTAAGTAAGCTTTCAAGGCAATCAGAAACCACCAAGAAAATTATTGAATATATTTCTGATAATGGTGGGGGGATTGACATTTATTCGTTATCGTCTTATTTTGAAAAGGATATTAAACAAATTCTTTCAAGGCTTGAAAAAAATGGCGTTATTAAACGGGAATACAAGCATAACCGTGAAATTACCAAACGCATAATAAGAGGTGTAAGGTTGTGCGTTAGTGACGACGAGGCATTAGAATATATGGGCAAAACCCGTTCAAAAATACAACAGCGAATGATTTCAATACTAATCAACAATGATTATTTGTCGGCAGCAGATACTGTTCGGTTTTCGATGGGCAATTATTCGGCATTATCTTCTCTTTTTAAAAACGGTATAGTAGAATTTTTTGACCTTGTTGTTGAACGAGAAGCATACAAAACTGATATAAGAGATACAGCTCCGGCCCCAACAAACGAACAAAAAGAATCAATCGGTGTTATTACCAAAGCAATTCAAGATGAACGCAGTGATGTGTTTTTGCTGCATGGCGTTACCGGCAGCGGAAAAACGGAGGTATTCCTGCAAACGATAGATTATACGGTAAATCAAGGTAAAAGTGCATTGGTGCTTGTCCCTGAAATATCTCTGACACCGCAAATGGTGTCAAGATTTACAGCTCGATTTGGGGATAGGGTAGCAATCCTGCACAGCGGTTTATCTTTGGGTGAACGATACGACCAATGGTGCCGTATAATGAATAACGAAGCAGACATTGTTATCGGTGCAAGAAGTGCTGTTTTTGCACCTCTTGAAAATATTGGTGTTATTATAATTGACGAGGAACATTCCGAAACATATAAATCGGAAATGAATCCAAGATACCACGCACGAGAGGTTGCACTCAAGCGTGCAGAAGTATTTGGGGCTGTGACAGTGTTGGCGTCTGCAACGCCGTCAATTGAAAGCTACGCTAAAGCCCGTTCGGGTGAATATACGCTTATCGAGATGACGAAGCGATATAATCAAAGCAGTATGCCGAAAATCGAAATCGTAGATATGCGAAAAGAACTTGAAAACGGAAATAAGAGTATGTTTTCAAAAACCTTGTATGACGCAGTCCGTGAGAATCTGGAGCGTAAGGAACAGACGATACTCTTTATGAACAGGCGAGGATTTTCCTCGTTTGTATCGTGCAGAAAGTGTGGATTTGTCCCATTGTGTCCGAACTGCAACATATCTCTTACATATCATAGTTTTGATAATACACTAAAGTGCCACTATTGCGGGCATAAAATACAGAATTATACTGTTTGCCCTGCTTGTAAAAGTAAGTATATCAGGTACTTTGGGGGTGGAACGCAGAGAGTTGAGGACGAAGTTAAGAAATTGTTCCCAAATGCAACGACATTGCGTTTAGATGCTGATGCAACAACCCGAAAAAATTCTCACAAGCAAATTCTCGATAAATTTGTAAGTGAGAAAATTGATATTCTTATCGGAACGCAAATGGTATCAAAAGGGCTTGATTTTTCGGGTGTAACGCTTGTTGGAGTTATGAGTGCAGACACTATGCTTCATATAAACGATTTCAGAAGCGGTGAAAGAACATTCGATTTGCTTGAACAAGTTTCGGGCCGAGCAGGGCGAGGAGATAAACCCGGCTGCGCTGTTATACAGACATATGTCCCCGAAAATTATGCAATCGAGCTTGTGAAAACACATAATTACAAGCAATTTTATAGAAAAACGATTTCCGAGCGGAAGACGATGTGGTATCCGCCGTTTTCGGAAATGATTTGTATAAGGTTTACCGATGATGATAATGATAGGACAAGGCGAGCTGCGTTTTTGTATAGAGAAACTTTTGGGGATATTAATAAAATTCCCGAAAAAATAGCTATTTTAGGGCCTATTCCATCAGGTATTTCAAAAATAAAGAATAAGTTCAGATGGCAAATTCTTATTAAATGTGAAAATGCAGATTCATTGAATTCAAGAATTCTTGCTGCTGAAGAATCAGTTAGAAATAATTCCGAATTGGGCAGAGTACAAATTCAAATAGATAAGAATCCGTTGAATATATATTAATGAGGTGTAAAAAAATGGCAATCCGACAGATTAGATTAAAGAATGATGAAATTTTAGGTAAAAAATGCAAAGAAGTAAAGAAATTTGATGAAAAACTTTGGATTTTGCTTGATGATATGTATGAAACAATGCAGAAATCAGAAGGAGTTGGGCTTGCCGCACCACAGGTAGGGATAATTAAACGGGTTGTGGTTATTGATATAGGTGAAGGTAAAATAGAAATGATTAACCCCCAAATCATCGAAACATCAGGCTCACAAAACGGACCTGAGGGGTGTTTGAGCTTCCCGGGATTATTTGGCGAGGTAGAGCGGCCGAACTATGTTAAGGCAAAAGCATTTGACAGAAACGGAAACGAGTTTATTGTAGAGGGTGAAGCATTACTTGCACGAGCGATTTGCCATGAATGTGACCATCTTGACGGGATTGTATTCACGAGCCATGTAACAAAATATCTCGATTGAAAGGGGAACAAAAATGAATATTCTGTTTATGGGAACACCTGATTTTGCAGCTGTTATTTTGGATTCTCTTTCAAAGACAGGGCATAATATAGTTGGTGCTGTTTCTCAACCCGATAAACCTAAGGGAAGGGGACATAAACTTATTCCTACAGATGTTAAAATAAAAGCTGAGGAATTGGGCATAGATATATATCAACCCGAAACACTTAAAAACGAATCATTTTTATCGGTTCTTGATGAATTGAAGCCTGATATAATTGTTGTTGCTGCATACGGAAAGATTTTACCGGATTATATCATAGACTATCCCAGATACGGATGTATTAATGTTCATGCTTCGTTGTTGCCAAAATACAGAGGTGCCGCACCTATTCAACACGCAATAATGAACGGTGACAAAGAAACAGGCGTATGCATTATGAAAATGGATAAAGGTCTTGATACGGGTGATGTTATATCTGTTTTTAAAACGCCTATAGGCGAATATGAAACAGCAGGCGAATTGTTCGACAGGCTTGCTATAATCGGAGCAAATCTGTTAGTTGATACAATTCCCTTTATTGAAAACCAAACAGCCGTTTATGAGCCGCAAATGGAGTCTGAAAGCACATATGCCGCAAAGATAACAAAGGAAACGGCTTTGATAGATTGGAATATGCCCTCGGATAAAGTTTCAAAGCTCATATATGCAATGAATCCGTTCCCGGGTGCATTTTCGTCATATTTAGGAAATGTCCTGAAAATATATGATGCAGAAAAAACGGACGGTAACGGAGTTCCGGGCGAAATTCTTGGAATAGAGAAAAAAAAGGGAATGAAAGTAGCTTGTAAAGACGGTGCGTTGTACATTAAAACTGTCCAGTTTGCAGGCTTAAAAAGAATGAACATAGAGGATTATGCGAGAGGGCACAATGTATTAATTGGGACGGTGCTTGGAAAGGATGAATCATAATGTATGGATTTTTTTATGACCCAACATATGTATTGGTCATTATCGGACTCATTATAACACTTATTGCGTCAGCAAATGTAAACAACACTTTTAAGAAATACGATAAAGTGCTTTCAAGACGAGGACTGACCGGTGCACAGGCGGCTCGGAAAATACTTGATGCTAACGGTTTACACAGTGTAAGAGTTGAAAGAGTATCGGGAAAGCTTACAGATTATTTTAATCCTAAAGAAAATGTAATCCGTTTGTCAGATGCAACATACAATTCAACATCTATTGCAGCCTTGGGTGTGGCGGCACACGAGTGCGGACACGCTGTGCAGCATCAAGTCGGATACACACCAATTAAGGTTAGAAATGCGATTGTCCCTGCTGTGAATATATGCAGCCATCTTGCAATACCGCTTATTCTTATCGGTATGATATTTGCAATAGAAAATCTTGCAATGTTGGGTGTTATTTTATACGCAACTGTATTTGCATTTCAGATTATCACACTTCCAACTGAAACAAACGCAAGCTCAAGAGCGGTATCTACGCTATACTCAATGGCAATTCTTGACGAAGACGAGTTACGAGGTACAAAGAAAGTATTATCAGCAGCAGCTATGACATATTTTGCATCAGCCGCCGCAACAGCGCTTCAAGTGCTGAGATTATTCTTAATTGTATCCAGGAATAGGAGCAGAGATTGATAGGAGCAAGAGAAGCGGCACTTTTAACTCTTAATGATATTTTCTATAACGGTGCATATTCAAATTTAGCAGTTAAAGAGATGCTAAAGAAGTGTCGAGGAATGAACAAAACGGACAAGGCTTTATTTACAAACCTTGTATATGGTGTAATCTCGCATCATTATACCATTGAATATGTAATAAAAAAATATTCATCGGTAAAGTTAAAAAAACTCGCGAGATATGTAAGAATAATACTTGAGCTTGGTATTTATCAGCTTGTTTTCATGGATAAAATCCCTGAAAGTGCAGCTGTTAACGAGAGCGTCAAGCTCGCAAAAAAGTATTGCAAAAAAGGCTCTGAAAGGTTTGTGAACGGAGTGTTACGAGCTTTTGCAAAAGATGGCTGTAAAATTGAATATCCGGAAAATGAATTAGAGAATATGTCAGTTATGTATTCATTTTCAGAAAAAATGACGGCTGAATTTGTAAAACAGTTTGGTTTGGAATTTTCTAAAGAATTAATGGCAGCATTAAATGAAGCACCCAAGCTTACCTTGAGAGCAAATCAGTTAAAAATCACACCTGAAATATTAGCTGATAAATTACAAGGTTTAAACATTCAAGCCGAAGTGTGTGACGGTCTTGTCTATACCTCGGGATTTGATATTGAAAATAATCAGTTTTATAAAGAAGGCTTGTTCAGCATTCAAGATAAAGGTGCATTTAACGCAGGTATTGCACTTGCACCGCTTGAGGGTGAAACAATTATTGATATGTGTGCAGCTCCCGGTGGCAAAACTACGCATATTGCTGAACTGATGAATGATAAAGGCAGAATTATTGCGTGTGATATACACCCGCATAAAACAGAGCTCATTAATAATGCGGCAAAAAGATTAGGGATTAAATCTATCGAAACTCGTGTAATGGATTCATGCGTACATAACCCTGAATTTTCAAATATTTTTGATAGAGTAATTTGTGATGTGCCTTGTTCAGGTTGGGGAATTATACGCAGAAAGCCGGATATTAAGTTCTCGAGTATAGATTTAGCGGAACTGTATGAAATACAGTATTCGATATTGAAAAATGCGTCCGATTATGTTAAAAAGGGCGGATGTATTGTATATTCCACTTGTACTGTGAATAAACACGAGAACGAGGAAATTATAGATAGATTTTTAAAAGAAAACAAAGACTTTAAAAAGGTATATGAAAAAACATTCTATCCGCATATTGACGGTTGCGATGGTTTTTTTATATGTAGGTTGGTAAGTAATGATTGATTTAAAAGATTTTCTATACGATGAACTTGAAGAATTCATCATTGGGTTAGGCGAAAAGAAATTTCGTGCGTCACAGATTTATAAATGGCTTCATTTGGGCGTTACAAGCTTTGATGAAATGACTGATATATCAAAGAAATTTCGTGATAAGCTATCAGAAGTATCCTACGTTTCTACGCTCGAAATTGAAAGAAAGCTTGTTTCAAAAATTGACGGAACGGTGAAATACTTGTTTCGCCTTCCCGATGGGAACTGTATAGAAAGCGTAGTTATGCGTTATCATCATGGATTGACGATTTGTATTTCATCTCAAGTCGGGTGCCGAATGGGTTGTAGATTTTGCGCATCAACAATAGGTGGATTATATCGCTCTTTAAGTTCGGGAGAAATACTCAATCAAGTTATTTTTGCACAAAAGGATTTGGGCGAACGCATTTCAAATATAGTCCTTATGGGTATTGGCGAGCCATTGGATAACTATGATAATGTCGTTAAATTTTTAAAAAATGTTAATAATGAAAAAGGACTTAACATAGGTTTAAGACATATAACTCTTTCAACTTGCGGACTTGTACCGGGCATATATAAGCTTGCAGAGGAGAATTTGCCTATAACGCTTACTATTTCACTTCATGCACCAAACGATGAAATAAGAAGCACTATAATGCCTATTAATAACAAGTACAAAACAGACGAGCTTTTAAAAGCGTGCAAGGAATACCAAAAACAGACGGGCAGGAGATTGAGCTTTGAATATTCGCTTATAAAAGGCGTAAATGACAGCCGCGAAAATGCTTTGGAGCTGGCATCTAAAATTAAGCCGCTTGGTGCTCATATTAATCTAATTCCTGTAAATAATGTTGAGGAGAGGGATTTTAAAAAAGGCTCAAAGTCAGAAATTAACGCATTCTTGAAATGTCTGACAGACTGTGGTGTAAATGCCACCATAAGGCGTGAATTGGGTGCTGATATATCCGCTTCATGCGGACAGCTTAGAAAAAAGGCAGCTAACATTACCGAATGAAAGGAGAGTGATTGGGTTGAATATCAGTGCATTGACTGATATAGGTCGTGTCCGTAAAATTAATGAAGACAGCTACAAATATTTCATTTCGGACAAGTATTCATACGCTATTGTGGCTGATGGTATGGGCGGTCATCTTGCAGGCGAGGTCGCGAGCAAAATGGCTGTTGATATCATAGGAGAATACATAGACAACAATTTAAGTGACGAGCTTGATAGATTTCAAGTAAAGGAAGTTATTCGTAAAGCTTTCTTAAAAGCAAATTCAGATATATACAATTACTCGTGTGATAACGAATTCGTTATGGGCATGGGCACAACAGCAACACTATGTATGATTTATGAGAATTATATAATCTATGCTCATGTGGGTGATTCAAGAGCATATAAAGCATCGAATACAATAACCCAGATAACTCGGGATCATTCTTATGTTCAGGAGCTTGTTAAGCTCGGGCAAATAACCCCCGAAGAGGCGAAACATCATCCTCGCAGAAACTACATAACACGGGCGATGGGTGTTGAAGATACTGTCAAGGTTGATACAGGTACGCAAAAGTATAACAGTGAGCGGATACTGATATGTTCAGACGGATTATATGGTGAAATTGATGATGATGAACTGTTTGAACTACTATCAACGCCAAATATCGAACAGGGCGTTAAAGCTCTTGTAAATCTTGCAAATGAACGGGGCGGTGCCGATAACATAACCGCAGTAATTATGGAGGGGGAAAAGGCTGATGAGTAACACTGAAGAACTTGTTGGAAAAATTTTAAATGATAGATATGCCGTCCTTGAAAAAATAGGAACAGGTGGAATGGCTATTGTTTACAAAGCTCATGATAAAGTCCTTGACAGAGATGTAGCGATTAAAGTACTTCGTGAAAGCTATGACAGTGAAAGTGCTGTTGTTTCGAACTTTATTAAAGAGGCTCGTTCTTCGGCGAGTCTTGTACATCCGAATGTAGTTTCTGTTTATGATGTATGTGAATTTAACGGATTTAACTATATGGTTATGGAGCTTGTAAACGGCAAAACTTTAAAGGAATACATAAAAAAGCATCCTCGACTCCCTTGGCAGGAGGCGTGTGATTATGCTATCCAAATAGGTCAAGGCATACAAGCGGCTCATGAACGCAATATTATCCATAGAGATATTAAACCGCAGAATATTATAATGGACGCAAGCGGCGTTTTAAAAGTGACGGATTTTGGTATTGCAAAGGCTATGGAAAGCGATAAAGCTATAGCAGGTGGAACTGCTATGGGCAGCGTTCATTATATTTCTCCGGAGCAGGCAAGAGGCGGATATACCGATTTTCGTTCGGATATCTATTCTTTGGGTGTCGTATTATATGAAATGCTCGCCGGCAGAGTGCCTTTTAACGGCGATTCTCCGGTATCTGTTGCATTAATGCACATAGAGGAGGAACCTGTAAATGTAAAATGCATCAATATGGATGTCCCTGCTGACCTTGCGTATGTTACAATGAAAGCTATGAGCAGAGAACAAAGCAAGCGTTATCAGAAAATGCAAGATTTTCTTGATGACTTGCGTGCTGTTTTGGCAGGTGAAAATCTTCCGTCAAAAGAATTGGAAACGGGTGCGTCGGGTATGGATTTTGAAAATGAGTTTAATACGGATGACTCTTCATCTGAAAATATTGAAACTCGTGTTCG
>JAXJPK010000086.1:0-1988 GCA_036311705.1 Clostridia bacterium | reverse complement strand
GAACAATCCGTGTCTTATCGGTGAGCCGGGCGTGGGCAAAACTGCGGTTGCAGAGGGACTTGCACAAAAGATTGCCGCAGGTGATGTACCTGAAATGCTTAAATCAAAGCGGCTTGTTTCTATAGATTTATCAGCAATGATTGCAGGTGCAAAATATCGTGGTGAGTTTGAGGAACGCTTAAAGAAAGTTATTAACGAGGTTATCACCGCAAAGGATGTTATTCTGTTTGTTGACGAATTCCACACTATCGTTGGTGCAGGCAGTGCAGAAGGCTCGCTTGATGCCTCCAATATCTTAAAGCCGTTCTTGGCAAGGGGCGAATTACAGCTTATCGGTGCAACAACGCTTAAGGAGTATAAAAAATATATTGAGAAAGATGCCGCACTCGAACGCCGTTTCCAGCCCGTTACTGTCGGCGAGCCCACCGTTGAAGAAACGGTCGAAATCCTAAAGGGTATCAGAGATAAATACGAGGCACATCATGGCGTAACAATAACAGACGAGGCATTAACGGCAGCGGCGAAAATGTCTGCAAGATATATAACAGACAGATTTTTGCCCGATAAAGCCATTGACCTTGTCGATGAGGCATCATCAAAGAAACAGTTGTCATCACAGATTGCACCACCCGACTTAAAGGAGAAAGAAAAAGAACTCGAACACCTCAAGAGTGAACGAGAGGAGGCTGTAAATGCCCAGGAATATGAAAAAGCCGCAAAGCTTCGTGACGAGGAAAAGGCTATTTCAGCCGAGGTAGAACAGCTAAAGAGTGATTGGAAAGGTACGGGCAGCACGGCAAAGCTTATTGTTGATGAAGACGATATTGCAAGGATTCTTTCAGACTGGACAGGTGTTCCCGCAGCAAAGCTCAAAGAGGAGGAAATGGACAAATTGCGGAACCTTGAGGGTATTTTGCACGAGAGAGTTATCGGTCAAAATGAGGCGGTAACGGCTGTTGCAAAGGCAATAAAGAGAGGCCGTGCAGGGCTTAAAGACCCCAAACGCCCCATTGGCTCATTCTTGTTCTTGGGTCCGACGGGCGTCGGCAAAACAGAGCTTTCAAAAACGCTTGCCGAGGCTATGTTCGGCTCGGAAAGCTCGCTTATTCGTGTTGATATGTCAGAGTATATGGAAAAACACGCCGTTTCGAAGTTTATCGGCTCACCGCCCGGATATGTGGGATTTGAGGACGGCGGTCAGTTGACGGAGAAAATCCGTAAGCATCCTTATTCGGTTATATTGTTTGATGAAATCGAAAAGGCACACCCTGATGTATTTAACATTATGCTGCAAATCCTTGACGACGGTATTCTGACCGATGCACAAGGCAGACGGGTTGACTTTAAGAATACGGTTATAATTATGACTTCAAACCTTGGTGCAAGCGAAATATTAGGTTTAGGCTCATCAAAATTGGGATTTAACACTTCGCAGGAATCAAGCGAAAAAGACAGGATTCGTGAAAAGGTTATGGCAGAGGTTAAACGCTCGTTTAAGCCTGAATTTCTAAACCGTATTGATGAGATAATCGTATTCGACCGTTTGAAGAAAGACGAGATAAAAGAAATTGCAAAGCTTATGCTAAACTCTTTGGTAAAACGGCTTGCTGATAATGAAATTACCGTCACATTCACAGACTCGGCAGTCGAAAAGATAGCTGATGAGGGATTTGACGAGGTATATGGTGCAAGACCGCTGCGTAGGGCAATACAGAGTAAGATTGAGGATATGCTGTCGGAAAAGATTATCGACGGCGAAATCAAGTCAGGAGAATCGGGAACTGTCGATGTTAAGGATGACGAATTTGTCCTTGCAAAAAACTAAACATTAAAATAACTGCGGCACACAATGTGCCGCAGTCAGCGTGTAGACAAAATGTCTACACGCTGTCAGACTTCGAGAAATTGAGGCAGATTTTGCGGAAATAAATTCGTAGGCGTACGATGGTACGGTAGAGTTTATTTCCGCGAAAAGCACACAACAAAGG